>JAFQVS010000072.1 GCA_017407905.1 Bacteroidaceae bacterium
AGAAATTACAAAGACACGTTGTACTGCTTTGTCTGTATGGAATGTTGTCAAGGATCGTCTTTTGCTTTCGTTTTGTCGAGGCAACCACGTTGCTTCCCGAAAGCGAGTGCAAAGGTACAGCTTTTTTTGTTACCACCAAACAATTGCAAGAGTTTTTTTCACAAAAATCACACTTTTTCCATTTTCTTTACATTCTTGTTCCGATTATCACTTATAATTGTTCATTAAATACCCAAAAAGCAGCAAAATTAAGAGGCAAAAATAATTTTTGGGGAGCAAAAATTTTAGAATCTTTTTGGGCGAATTTGACAAAAAAACTCAAAAAATGTGCTCTCGGCCACAATTTTTCTGCAATTTATATTCTCTTTTTTGTTTGTTACCACCAAAAAAACAGCCCGACGGCAAGAGAAAAATTTAGAAAAAGCCACAAAAAAAACGCTCGCGGCTGTTAATCGCGGCGTGCGGCCCTGCAATTTTCATCCGAAAAAAGTGGGCATCGGGCCGAAAATATCGCCCGCTTTTATTATCTTCGCCGCCGAAGAGAAAGAGAATCGGCTGCAAGCCGCGGCCGAAGGCCTAAAAAAAATCGTCCCCTCTCTCCTTATTATATATATGATAGACCGTAACACCATAGAACAGATAATGGATGCCGCCAAGATTGAGGAGGTGGTATCGGACTTTGTTGCCCTGCGACGCCGCGGGGTGAACCTCATCGGACTGTGCCCCTTTCACAACGAAAAGACACCGTCTTTCACCGTCTCGCCCGCAAAGAACCTATACAAATGCTTCGGATGCGGCAAGGGCGGCAAGCCCGTACACTTTATTATGGAGCACGAACAGATGAGCTACCCCGACGCCCTGCGCTATCTGGCCAAGAAATATCATATCGAGATTAAGGAGCGCGAGCTCACCGACGAAGAGCGTCGCACACAAAATATGCGAGAAAGTATGTTCGTGATAAACGAGCACGCCCAGCAATTCTTTGTCGATACACTGCACAACACACAAGAGGGAGAGGCCATCGGCCTCGGATACTTCCGTCGCCGAGGGTTGCGCGACGACATTATAAAGAAATTCGGCCTCGGATACTCGCCCGAGAAGCGCGACACCTTTGCCACGGCAGCCCTAAAAGGCGGATACAGCCCCGAGCTCATAGCAAAGACCGGCGTATGCTACGCAACCGACGACGGCCGCTTGATAGATAGATTCTGGGGGCGCGTAACATTCCCCGTACACACAATATCGGGTAAAGTAGTAGCCTTTGGCGGCCGCATCCTACAGAGCAACCCCAAGGCCGCAAAATACGTCAACTCGCCCGAGAGCGAAATTTACCACAAGAGCGACCACCTCTACGGCCTCTACTTTGCCAAGCAATCCATAATGCAGCACGACCGTTGCATATTGGTCGAGGGCTACCTTGACGTAATCTCAATGTATCAGGCAGGCATACAAAATGTGGTAGCCTCATCGGGCACCTCACTCACCACGGGACAGATACGCCTCATCCACCGCTTCACCAACAACATCACCCTGTTGTACGACGGCGACAAGGCCGGAATAAAAGCCTCATTGCGCGGCATTGATATGCTGCTCGAAGAGGGAATGAACATAAGCGTTGTGCTACTGCCCGAGGGCGACGACCCCGACAGCTACGCACAGACACACTCGAGCGACGAGCTCGAAGCGTACCTAAAGAACAACAGCGTCGATTTTATACAATTCAAGACCAACCTGCTGATGGACGAAGTGGGCGACGACCCCGTGCGCCGCGCAGGCCTCATCGGCGACATTGTAAAGAGCATAGCCGTAATTCCCAACGACATCTTGCGCAGCGAATACATAAAGCGTTGCAGTGATATGCTGAAGCTAAGCGAGCAGTTGCTCGTCTCCGAGACTGCCAAGCTGCGCATAAAACGCGCCGAGGAGCGACAGAAGAACATCGGCACCAACGGCAACGCCGACCAACCCTCGGCAGTCGAGCCGCAGCCCGAGAGCACCCTGCAACAGAGCATCGCCCAAAGCTACCAAAATAACAATCCCCTATATAATAAGGAACGCGCGATAATACAATTCATACTGCGTAGCGGCGGCAAGATGCTCACCGTCCCCGAGGACAAAATCAGCGGCACCCCCGCATTCAACGAGAGCGTAATATCGCATCTGCACTTTTCGTTCCGTGGCGACGGCATAGAGTTTACCCACCCACTGTACAAACGCATCTTCGACGAGGCAGCCGAGCACAGCAACGACCCCTCGTTCCGCCCCGACGAACACTTTCAGACACACCCCGACGCCGAAATATCGACCCTTGCCGCCCAGCTGTGCGGCGACCGCTACCTACTGAGCAAAATGTTCAGCGAGAATAACACCGAGCTTCGCAACGAGAGCGCCATACTCTTCGAGCAGACCATACGCCTTGCCATCGCCTACAAGCAGAGCATCGTCGATGAGCTCCTCAAAGAGACAATGGCCCGTCTGAAAGACCCCGCCGTCGTCGGCAACAGCGAGCAGGCAATGGAAGTAATGCAGAATTTCAAATTCCTAAAGGAGACACAGCAGGCACTCAACAACCAGCTGCGACAGTATGGCTTCAGCGCCTCGGCCGTCAGTCTGTAACAATCGGAGCGTGCGGCACACAAACAAAAAAGCAAGCCATCCGCCATAGGGAACAGCCTGCCTTATTCAATATAAACACCCGCGCGCTATCTGCCACGTATCAGATTCATAAACTCCTCGCGCGTCTTTGCCCGGTCGAACGCACCGCAAAAATCCGAGGTTGTGGTTACCGAATTTTGTTTCTTGATGCCCCTCATCTGCATACACAGATGCTGCGCCTCGACAACCACCATCACTCCAAGCGGATTAAGCGTCTCCTGAATACACTCCTTAATTTGCAGCGTCAGACGCTCCTGCACCTGTAAACGGCGCGCATAAACATCCACCACACGGGCAATCTTACTAAGGCCCGTAATGTACCCGTTGGGAATATAGGCCACGTGCACCTTGCCAAAGAAGGGCAGAATATGATGCTCGCACAGAGAATAGAAGTCAATATCCTTTACAATGACCATCTGGCTGTAATCCTCCTTGAACATTGCCCCACGCAGAATGGCGTGCGGGTCCTCGTTGTATCCCGCCGTAGTATCGAGCAGGGCACGCGCCACACGCTCGGGAGTTTTTACAAGCCCCTCGCGCTGTGTATCCTCACCAATGAGCCCGAGCATATTACTGCAACACTCCATCAGGCCCTGAATAACCTTGTCTCTATTCTCGTCCATAGTAACAATACCTATTTATACTAATAAGGCAAATTTATAATACCCTTCCTGACAGAAATCTCGCGGAATTTCTTTGTAGCCTTCAGACGGTACATAACCGCCTCGGCCTCTTCGCGTGTGCGATAATCGCCATACAGACACAGACGTATGGGCGACTCAAAGACCACATAAACCTCGGCGCCGGGGAAATTATCCCTCATATATTTAGCCATCTTATTGGCCTCTTCACGGGCCGTCTGCGAGTTATTGCCCGAATAGACCATCACACGATAGCCCTCGACCTGCGCAGGCTTACCGTCGGTGCGCTGAGCCATAGACCCCATCAGATTAAGCAGTTTCTGTGGCTGCACAATGCGCACAGTGCCTTGCCCCTGAACGTCGCGCTGAAGCTCGTTGACAATATTACTCTGTGCCCTTAGAGAAAGGGCACAGAGTATAAACATCATTATAAAGAGGGTTCTTCTCATTCTTTCCAAGCGTCGATGATACCCTTAAAGTCGGCTGCCTTGAGCGATGCGCCACCGATGAGACCACCGTCAACGTCGGGGTTGGCGAAGAGCTCCTTAGCGTTGCTTGCCTTGCAGCTTCCACCGTAGAGGATGGGAGTATTCTCGGCCACCTCGTTGCCATACTTCTGAGCAATTGTCGAGCGGATGTAAGCGTGAATCTCCTGTGCCTGCTCGGGAGTAGCTGTCAGGCCTGTACCGATGGCCCATACGGGCTCGTAAGCAAGGATAATCTTCGAGAAGTCCTCGGCCGAGAGGTCGTAGAGCGAGCCTGCAAGCTGCTTGTAAACTACCTCATTCTGTACACCCTGCTGACGCTCCTCAAGCACCTCGCCGATGCAGAAGATGGGAGTAAGTCCGTTGGCAAGAGCAAGCTGTACCTTCTCTTTGAGGATAGCCTCGGTCTCGCCATAGTAAGCGCGACGCTCCGAGTGGCCGAGAATCACATACTGAGCACCTGTCGATGCAACCATAGAGGCCGATACCTCGCCTGTGTAAGCACCCGATACCTTGTCGGCGCAATTCTCGGCACCAACGCCAATGATAGAGGCGTCAACAGCGGGGACAACCGATGCAAGATGAATGAAAGGAGTACAAATTACAACGTCGCAATTGGGCTTGTCGGCTGTAAGAGCCTCGTTAAGCTCCTTTGCAAGAGCAACACCCTCCTGAAGATTCAGGTTCATTTTCCAGTTACCTGCTACAATTTTCTTTCTCATAATTTTTTGTTTTTAAAGGTTTGTATTGTTATTTACATCAATAGTTTCTGTCTCTTTATCCTTGTCGCGTCTTTTTCGCAGCCTCAGAAAAACCAGCAGGCTGCGCACCGCGGCAGTGAGCATATCAATGAACATTATCGCTGTCAGAGGCACGGCAAAAAGCATAATCCACAGCCTCCAACCGCGAATGTAGGTATATACGCTGCGCACGCTGTCGGGCATTTTTGTGGGCGCACGCTCTATGCGCTCGACCGACGGCAGGTCGGCTACGTTCCATTTTCCGGCCACACGCCCATCCTTTATGAGCAGCAGTCCGGGGTTCGAGCGTACAATAGTCTTAAGCATTATCTCGTCGGCCCATAAAAGGGGATACTCGCCACCGGTGCGCTTACGCCACAGCTCCGAGGCCTCCTCGTCCGACGACGTTGCCGCATAGAATGGTACGCCCCGCTCGCTGCAATAGTCGTAAAGGTCGTTTATCTTATCCACCCTGCTCTCGTCGGCTTTTTCGAGACGGCTCAACACCAACAGACACACGTAACCCGTATCGGCAAGTATCTCGGGGGCATAATCCTCGTCCTCGGCATCCAAAAAGGCAAAATCGAGCACACGCGCGGGCCTGCCAAACTCAATAGTCTCGCTGCGACTGCCCAAATAGTTCCACGTGCTGTCGGGGTAAGTAAACTCGTCAAACTCCATCACCTGACCCGCCTTCTCGAATTTATATATCGTTTTTTGCACCGCCGGAACATCCTCGACCGCCTCGCGCAGATTACTCCCCACGGCAAAAGGCCTAAAGTCAATCACCGGCAGATGCGTAAGGCTCGCCCCTTCGAGCAGTGCAATGTAACACAAGGCAAAGGCGGGAACCATCCAACGGTTCACCAAGCTCATTTTGCGAATAAACAGACGGCGCTTGAAGCAACAGAGCGTTGCACAGATGAGCAGCACAACATTCTTGCCAAAGGTTGCCCAATTCGACAGCACCAGCGCATCGCCGAAGCAGCCGCAGTCGCGCACAGGATTCCAAAGAGCCAATATAAGCGTAAAAGGGGTAAAGAACAGAAAGAAGAGAAACACCGTCGATGTAACCACCCTGTTATATACACCCATAAGCAAAAATACGCCCAAAAGAAACTCGGCGGCCGAGAGCATCGCCGCCCCAAAGAGCAACCACCCTTCATCAATGCCAAGCAGCCCGAAGGCCCCCGCATACTCGCCCAGCTTATAGGAGAGCCCCACCGGGTCAACAGCCTTAACAAAGCCCGAGACCACAAGCACCGCTGCCAGCAACAAACGCGAGACGTTGACCAACAGCGCCGTAACCGCCCTTTTCTTACTCTGCAATGCCATTCTTTATAAGCGCAAAGACAGCATAATTTATCATATCCATATAGTTGGCATCAACCCCCTCGGACACCATTGTGGCACCGTCCAGCTCCTCAATCTGCTTTGTACGCCATATTTTTGTGAGGATAAGGTCGGTGTACGAGGTTGTGCGCATTCCGCGCCACGCCTCATTGTAGTCGTGATTCTTACGCTTCATCAGTTCGAGCGTCGCGGCAGCCTTCTCGTCGTAAAGCTCCATAGCCCTCTCGGGGCCAATATCGCAATTATCGGCGTATCCCAGCTGCAACTGCACAAGCGCAATTATTCCGTAGTTCACAATGCCGATGAGCTCGCTGTTAATATCCTCGCCCACCAGATTCTCGGCACCCGTCTCAAGAGTGCGTATGCGCTTAGCCTTTATAAAAATCTGGTCGGTAAGCGAACAGGGGCGCATAATGCGCCACGATGCTCCATAGTCGTAGAGTTTCTTCCCGAAAAGCTCGCGGCACACCGCAAGCACCCTCTCGAATTGTTTATTTGTATCCGTCGTCATTTTTTTAACTTTTTGCACCATTCCAACGGGGATATTTCTTGAAGAAGCTACCCCATTTTAGTTTAATCACACCAAAGAAGGCCTCACTGAAGATACCTCCGCTCATTTTCGAGACACCCAGCACACGATTCACAAAAATCACAGGCACCTCCTTTATCTTGAATCCGCACTTATAGGTGGTAAATTTCATCTCAATCTGAAAAGCGTACCCCTTGAAGCGGATAGAGTCGAGGTCGATAGTTTCGAGCACCCTGCGACGATAGCAATTAAAGCCCGCCGTTGTGTCGTAAACGGGCAGCCCCGTGATAAAGCGCACATACTTCGACGCAAAATAGGACATAAGCACACGCCCCATAGGCCAATTGACCACATTTACGCCCGTAACGTAACGGCTGCCCACCGAAAGGTCGTATCCATCCTGCGCACACGCATTATAGAGCAGTGGTACATCGTCGGGGTTATGCGAAAAATCGGCGTCCATCTCGAAAATATACTCGTAGCCCTGCCGTAAGGCCCATTTAAAGCCCGCAATATAAGCCGTTCCGAGGCCCAATTTTCCCGAGCGCTCGATGATAAAAACCCTACCATCAAACTCGCTCATAAGCCCTTTTACTATTGCCGCCGTACCATCGGGCGAGCCATCATCAACCACAAGCACGTCGAAAGAGTGTTCGAGCGCCATAAGCACACGAATCATCTTTTCGATATTCTCCTTCTCGTTGTATGTAGGTATAATAATTACGCTGTCGCTCTTTGCCATAATTTATACATATTCATTCGGCGAAGATACAGAAAAAAGAGTGCATTTTACTCTATGACGAGCAAAAAATACGCAAAAAGAGGAATTTTATTATATAAAATTAACCTAAACAGCCTGAATATCGTCGGCCGAAGCATCTTTTTTTACTACTTTTGCGGTAAACTTCAAGGAGTAACAAAAAAAGTCAAGCTCGCACAAAATGGAAGCAAAAGAGTTACAAAAGATATATTCGGCGCATCCGGGCGTCGAGGCGCTCGAAGCATTGTGCCACGATGGCAGCAAAAAAAAGGTGCTCATAGGCGGCCTTACGGGCAGCTCGACGGCACTCGTGCTCTCGGGTCTCAGTCAGCGTCTGCCTGCACAGACCTTCCTGCTGCTGATGAACGACGTCGAGGAGGCCGGATACCTTTACCACGACCTTACACAGGTGTGCGGCGAAGAGAATACACTATTCTTCCCCTCCTCCTTTCGCCGCGCAATAAAATACGGGCACGAGGACGAGGCCGGCCGCATCCTGCGCACCGAGGTAATGAGCCGCCTCACGGGGCGCCGCCGGGGCGAGGGTCTCACCATTGTAACCCACCCCGACGCAATAGCCGAGAAGGTTGCATCGCAAAGCGAGCTTCAGGAAAAGACCCTCACAATAACCGTCGGCCAGAAAATTGCCCGCGAGGATATTGAAAAGCAGCTCGCATCGCTGGGCTTCAGAGAGTGCACCTACGTCTATGAGCCGGGCGAGTTTGCCGTGCGCGGAAGCATCATCGACATCTACTCCTACTCCTCGGAGCTACCCTACCGCATCGACTTTTTCGGAAAAGAGGTCGATAGCATCCGCACATTCGAGGTCGATACACAGCTCTCGAAGCAGCGCACCGATAAAGCCTCCATCGTCCCCAAGATAAGCGGCAACGAGAGCGTCCCGATAACACATTTTCTGCCAAAAAACTGCGTCGTAATAACAAAAGACCTTGAATTTGTAAAGGGCAGCATCACCCGATTGTGCACCGAGGGCTTCACACTGCAAGCCAAGCTCTCGCAGGAAGAGCAGCCCAAAATGCCGCAGCTGCTGTCGGCGGCCGAGCTCGAAAGCTATCTAAAGAGCGTACACCATTGGGAGCTTCGCGCCTCGCAGCTCGACACAGGCATAAAAGTAAAATTCGATACAGCGCCCCAACCGGCCTTCCACAAAGACTTCGACCTTGTCGAAAAAACCTTTGCCGAGTACCTCGAAAAGGGCTACAAGATACATCTCTTAAGCAACGACAGCCGACAGGCGATGCGCCTGCAAACAATCTTCGACGAGCGGGGCAAAGAGGACATCAGTTTCACCGCCGTCGGACGCACCCTGCACGCAGGATTCATCGACCACACGCTGCACGCCCTCTTTTTCACCGACCACCAACTCTTCGGACGCTTCCACAACTACCGTCTGCGCAGCGACCGTGCACGAGAAGGCAAGGCAGCCCTCACCCTGCGCGAGCTAAAAGAGTTTAAGACAGGCGACTACATTGTACACATCGACCACGGAATAGGAAAATTCGGCGGCCTTGTGCGCATCCCCAACGGCGAGACGATGCAAGAGGCCATCAAGCTCATCTACAAGAACGACGACGTTGTATTCGTCTCCATACACAATCTGCACAAAATATCGAAATACCGCGGCCGCGAGGGCGAGCCCCCCGTCGTAAACAAGCTGGGCACAGGCGCTTGGGAGCGTATGAAAGAGCGCACCAAGAAGAAGATAAAAGACATTGCCCGCGACCTCATAAAGCTATACTCGCAGCGTTACCACGAAGAGGGCTTCGCCTTCTCGCCCGACAGCTATCTGCAAACCGAGCTCGAAACAAGCTTTATGTACGAGGACACCCCCGACCAGCACAAAGCCACCGCCGATGTTAAGCGGGATATGGAGCGCCGCCGACCAATGGATCGCCTCGTCTGCGGCGACGTAGGATTCGGAAAAACCGAGGTAGCCATACGCGCCGCCTTTAAAGCCGCCACCGACGGCAAACAGGTAGCCGTGCTTGTGCCCACCACCGTGCTCGCCTATCAGCATTATCTCACATTCAAAGAGCGCCTAAAGGACTTTCCCTGCACCGTGCAGTATCTGAGCCGCGCCCGCTCCTCGGCACAAAGCAAACAGGTACTAAAAGAGCTTGCCGAGGGCAAGACAGACATTATCATCGGCACCCACCGACTAACGGGTAAGGATGTAAAATTCAAGGACTTAGGACTGCTTATCATCGACGAGGAGCAGAAATTCGGCGTTGCCATAAAAGAGAAACTGCGCCAGATGAAAGTGAACGTCGATACACTGACAATGACCGCAACCCCCATACCGCGCACCCTGCAATTCTCCATAATGGGCGCCCGCGACCTCTCCATAATACAGACACCGCCGCCCAACCGCTACCCCATACACACCGAGATACAGACCTTCGACGCCGAGGTAATAAAAGAGGCCATAAACTTTGAGCTCAGCCGCAACGGACAAGTCTTTTTCATCAACAACCGCATATCCAATATGCACGAGCTTCAGAGCCTCATCAACCGCCACGTACCCGACGCCCGCGTCTGCATAGGACACGGACAGATGGAGCCGCAAGAGCTCGAAAAGAGACTCTACGACTTTATCAACCACGACTACGACGTACTCATCGCAACCTCAATCGTCGAGAATGGCATAGACATTCCCAACGTAAACACAATAATCATAAATCAGGCACAGAGCTTCGGACTGAGCGACCTTCACCAGATGCGCGGCCGTGTGGGACGCGGCCAGCGCAAAGCCTTCTGCTATATGCTCACCCCGCCGCGCGACACACTGGGCAGCGAGGCTCGGCGCCGCCTCGAAGCCATCGAGAGCTTCAACGAACTTGGCAGCGGAATGAACATCGCAATGCAAGACCTTGACATACGCGGCGCAGGCAACCTTTTGGGCGCCGAACAGAGCGGCTTTATCGCCGACCTCGGCTACGAGACCTACCAAAAAGTACTCGCCGAGGCAGTGCGCGAGCTCAAGAACGAAGAATTTTCCGACATTCTGCACGAGGAGCACGAGCAATCGAGCAGCCTCTATGCCGACGACTGCGTAGTCGAGAGCGACCTTGAGCTCTTCTTCGGCCCCCTGTACGTCCCCGACGGCAACGAACGCATCCTGCTGTACCGCGAGCTCGACTCAATAACCAACGAGCGCGACCTTGCAGCCTTCCGCAGCCGTATGATAGACCGCTTCGGAAAAATCCCACCCGAGGGCGAGGAGCTCATCCGTATGGTAACCCTCAGGCGCAAGGCACAAGAGATGGGCATCGAGAAGATATTCCTAAAAGGCAGGCGAATGAAACTGTTCTTTGTCGATGAGAGCAACAAAGCCTTCTATCAGAGCGAGACAATGGGCCGCATACTGCTCTTTGTCAACAACACACAATTCCCCTGCGCCATAAACAACGATAATCAGCGTATGTGCATCAGCGTCGATAATGTAAAAAGCGTCGAGACAGCCCTTGCATTCATAAGCGAGATGCAGCACTCCTGCACAAATTAAGAGATAAAGAGCACCCACACACAATAAAAGGTACAAGAAACAAAAAAGCACGTTGCATTTTTGATAAATAGTTTGTATATTTGCGCTAAAGCGCGAATATAGATGCGGCTCGGAATAAAAAACCAAGTAAACTTGTTTTTTTATTCTCGCGCCTTTTCGTATATTTGCGTTGTTGCAAAAATGCGGACTATTATCCACAACACGATAAACACAAAAAAAACCAATAATTATGAAATTTACCCTAAGAACCGTCGGCTGCGTAGCCACAATGCTCCTTGCAATGGCCGCAACCGCACAGAACAACGGAGGCATCGACGCACAGATGCTCAAAGAGCTCTCCGAGAGCTACCGTCCCGAGGGCGCCGAAAAAGCCCTCCAGAATGTAATGCTCAACAACAACGTAAACACATTGGCATTAAGCCAAGAGAATCTTGGCGAGCTCGACACCTATTTCAGCCACAGCGTAGCCTCAAAAGGCATCAGCGACCAAGAATCATCGGGCCGCTGCTGGCTGTTCACCGGAATGAACGTGATGCGCGCCAAAATGATTGCCGAGCAAGAGCTCGGAGCATTTGAATTTTCGCAGGTATATAACTTCTTCTACGACCAATTGGAAAAGTCGAACCTCTTCCTGCAAGGCATCATCGACACACGCAAAAAACCCTTCGACGACCGCACCGTCGAGTGGCTCTTCAAGAACCCCTTGAGCGACGGAGGAACATTCACAGGCGTTGCCGACCTTGTAACAAAATACGGCATTGTGCCCAAAGGCGTGATGAAAGAGAGCTACACAAGCAACAACACCGGCGCATTCAACAATCTGCTCAAGCGTAAGTTGCGCGAGTTTGGCGTGCGTCTGCGCGAGGCATCCGACAACGGAGCCAAAGACAAAGAGCTTCAGAAGATGAAAAAAGAGCAGCTGAAAGTAGTCTATAAGATGCTTGCACAAGTCTATGGCGTTCCCCCCACCGAATTTATGTGGGCCCCCAAAGACGCACAAGGCAAATACCGCGAAGAGCCTCAGCTATACACTCCCCAAAGCTTCTACCAAAAATTCATCGGCTGGAACCTCACCGACAACTACGTGATGCTGATGAACGACCCCACCCGCCCCTATTGGCAGTGCTTCGAGATTGAGTACGACCGCCACGCCTACGACGGGCACAATTGGCTCTACGTCAATCTGCCCCTCGACGAGATTAAAGCAATGGCCATCGCCTCAATAAAAGACAACACAATGATGTACTTCTCGTGCGACGTAGGCAAATACCTCGACAGCAAGCGCGGCACGCTCGACCTTAACAACTACGACTACGAGACACTCCTGGGCACCACATTCGGAATGAACAAGAAAGAGCGCGTAATGACATTCGACAGCGGTTCGTCGCACGCAATGACCCTCAAGGCCGTTGACCTCGACAAGGACGGAAAGCCCATAAAATGGCAGGTCGAGAACAGCTGGGGCGCAGGCTCGGGCTTTCAGGGCACACTCATTATGACCGACAAATGGTTCGACGAATATATGTTCCGCCTTGTGGTAGATAAAAAATACGCTCCCGCAAAAGTACTCGACGTACTCAAGCAGAAACCCACAAAGCTCCCCGCTTGGGACCCTATGTTCGCACCCGAGCAGTAAAATATCCAATCAAACAAAAAAGCATAAAAACAGTTTATAGTATATACAAATATGGCAAATTATAGTTTCAAAAGTATGATTAAGAAGTACGTTACAGCAAGCGGACTACTTATCATAAGTGCAATTGCGGCACTTATTCTTGCCAACAGCGAGGCCAAAGAGTGGTATTTTGGCCTGTGGGAGAATATTGTCAGCATTTCGGTGGGCAGCTTCAATCTCTTTAGCCACAACGGGCACGATATGACCCTGTTGCAGGTTATCAACGACTTTTTGATGGCCCTCTTCTTCCTCTCTGTGGGATTAGAAATTAAGCGCGAGTTTCTTGTGGGCGAGCTCTCGTCGCCCAAGAAAGCGATGCTCCCCATCATCGGTGCGTGCGGAGGTATGCTGGTTCCCGTTCTTGTCTTTTGGGTATTATGTCCGGGCGACCCCGACCTTCAGCGAGGCCTTGCCATCCCAATGGCAACCGATATTGCCTTCTCGCTGGGCGTGCTCTCGATATTTAGCACCCGCGTACCCGTGGGCCTGAAAGTGTTCCTTGCAGCCCTTGCCGTGGCCGACGACCTCGGAGGCATCATCGTAATTGCTCTGTTCTACACCTCGGAGCTTCATACGGCGTTCCTCATCCTCTCGCTTGTGTGCACCCTTATTATGGTCATTGCCAACCGAGCAGGCGTACACCACAAATTCTTCTATCTGATAACAGGATTCGTGCTGTGGTATGCGATGCTCAACTCGGGTATCCACGCAACAATCGCCGGCGTAATTACCGCATTCTGCATCCCCTCGACACTCGAAAAGGGTACGGGATACTACCTTGAGCGGATACGCAAGAATCTCGAAAATTTCCCCGTCATCGACAAAAGCAAAAAGGGTGCAGTCATCCTGACACACGACGAGATTAACCGCCTCAAGAGCGTCGAGTCGGCCGCCGACCGTCTAATCAGCCCTCTGCAAGACCTTGAGGATAACCTGCACGCACTCATCGGATACGTTGTTATCCCCGTCTTTGCCTTTGCCAATATTGGCATCGACCTCTCTACAATGGATATGAGCTGTCTGCTCACGGGAGTGGGAATGCCTGTAATGGCCGGCCTTGTAATAGGTAAATTAGTGGGAGTGTTCCTGTTTGCGTGGGCCGCCGTTAAGATGGGCATCGTAGCCCTGCCCGATGGCGCCAATTGGAAGTCATTCTCGGGTGTGTGCGCACTGTGCGGAATTGGTCTCACCGTCTCAATCTTCATTGCCGACCTTTCGTATGCGTCGCTTGCCGGACGCGGCCCCGAGCTTCTTGCACAGGCAAAATTGGGTATTCTGTGCGGCTCGTTCATCTCGGCAATACTTGGTTGCATCCTGCTGAATATGTTCCTCCCCAAGAAAAGATAAACAAAAATCATCGGGAATATATACCTAAATTTGAGGCTCGCTTCACAGTGAAGCGAGCCTCAAATTTATGCTTTACGCCGCATCGAAAAAGAGGGTTAATACTCCTTTTCGTTTGCCATACGCCACGCACACAGATAAGCGGCGCGGGTAATATCGAGCAGCTTGGGATAATCTATCTTCTCGGCGCTGTCCGAGGGGCGATGATAATCGGGGTGTCCCTCGGTGTGATACCACACGATGGGAACATCCACACGCGCAAACGAGCCGTTGTCGCTGCCGCCCACTGGACGGTCCCACGCAACATAATCGGGCTCGAACAAGAAGCCGCGCTCCTTGCAATCCTCGCGCAACCACTCGCCGAAGGCAGGATGAGCCTCGGTGAAGAAATATTTCAGATAGCGGGGATTATCGACCGGGCCGCGACCCACCATATCAAAATTCATATAGGCCTTAATGCGCGCGTGATTCTCCCAATTCCCAACAAAGAATTTCGAGCCCAAGAGCCCCTTCTCCTCGCCGTCCCAGAAGGCAAAAATCACCGTGCGCTTGGGACGCTCGCCCGCCGCCTTCATAGCCTTCGCAATCTGTAACACGGCCGACACGCCCGAGGCATTGTCGTCGGCACCATTATAAAGCCCATCGACATAAACGTCGCCCTGATGGCCCAGATGGTCGTAGTGCGCACCCACAATCACAAACTCGTCGCCGAGCTCGCCGGGAATAACCGCCAATATATTGTTCATACTCCGCGTCTTGAAAAATCCCACCTCTTTTATGCGTGCAATGGAGTCGGGGTTAATCTCCCAGCTGTTGCGCACAGGGGTAACAATCTGCGCCGCCTCGAACGGCTGATAATAGCCACTCTCAAAGAGAGGCTGCACGCCCCACTCCTTGAGCAGCGACACAATATAACGCGCCGCAATATATCCGCCCGAGGTTCCCGCGTCGCGTCCCTGCAACAGGTCATCGGCCAAAAACTCGACATAATTACGTGCCTGCTCAATGGTAATTGCATTATACCCACGCTCGACGGCACTCTTTTGCGCCACAGCCACAGCCGACGAGAGCAGCATAAAAGAGAGCAAAAAAATTGTTCTAAAGTTTTTTTTCATAATATGATAGAATTTTATCGTTTATTCACTCCAATAAGATAAAACAGCCCCACAAGGCACCACCCACGGGGCAAAAGTAACTAATTTTAATTAACCACACACAAAAAACCGATATTTTGCAACAAAATAACAAGCACAAAAAAAATCGAGCATTTTTAAAACCACATTATCCCACTCACACACACATCTGACAACGAATTTATTTTCAGTCAGATAGGTTATTAACAAATTGTTGAAAACTTTGACAAAATAAATTCGTGTTTTATTGTGGGGAATTGTGGGGAATTGTGTAATTTTGAAGCGAATATTATAATTTAGAGTAAAAAGTATGCGTTTCATAGGTAACATTGAGGCAAAAACCGACAGCAAAGGCCGAGTATTTCTGCCCGCCTGCTTCCGCCGCACCCTGCAAACAACAGCGTGCGAGCGCATTATGATGCGTAAAGACCCGCATCAGCCCTGCCTCGTGCTGTACCCCGAGGAGACGTGGAACGCACTGCTCGACCAACTGCGCAGCAAGCTCGACCGCTGGAGCTCGCACGGACAGATGCTCTTCAGAATGTTTGTAGCCAATGTAGAGGAGCTCTCAATCGACAGCAACGGCCGCATCCTTCTGCCCAAGCGCTACCGCGACCTTGCCAACATCGAGCAAGAGGTTCGTTTCATAGGAATGGACGACACAATAGAAATTTGGGCCAAAGAACGAGCCGAGCAGCCCTTTATGCTACCCGAGGAATTTAGCCAAGAGCTCGAAAAAATAATGTCGGCCCGGAGCACCGATACAGAAAGGAGGGAACAATGAGCGACGAATTAGTTTACCACACACCCGTGATGCTGAAAGAGAGCGTCGATGGAATGCAGATAGGCAGCAACGATATATGCGTCGATGTAACATTTGGTGGAGGAGGCCACTCGCGAGAGATAATGAGCCGCCTCGGGAAAAGAGGCCACCTATACAGTTTCGACCAAGATGAAGATGCCGAGAAAAATGCCCCCGACGATAAGCGTTTCACTTTCGTAAGGGGCAATTTCCGCTTTTTGCACAATTTTATGCGCTACTACGAGGTAAGTTCGATAGACGCCCTCTTGGCCGACCTCGGCGTCTCGGGGCACCACTTCGACGACGAGACCCGCGGCTTCTCGTTCCGCTTCGACGCCGAGCTCGATATGCGAATGAACAAACGCGGCGGCCGCACGGCAGCCCAGCTTCTGAACACCGCCGACGAAGAGCAGCTCGCAACCATCTTCAAGCTATACGGCGAGCTCAATTGCAGCCGCAAGCTGGCAGCCGCCATCATAAAGCGCCGCACACAGAGTCCACTGCGTCGCGTAAGCGACCTCATCGAAGTGTGCAAGCCCTTCTGCCCGCCCCAGCGCGAAAAGAAAGAGATGGCCAAAATATTCCAAGCATTGCGCATCGAGATTAACCAAGAGGTCGAGAGCCTTAAAGAGATGCTCACCCAAGCCAAAGAGCTCCTAAAGCCCGGCGGACGATTAGTAGTAATAACCTACCACTCGATAGAAGACCGCATAGTAAAAAACTTTATGCGCAGCGGCAATATCGAAGGAAAAATAGAAAAAGACTTTTTCGGCCGCACGCAATCGCCCTTCGAGACACAAAAAGTAATCCTCCCCGGCGACGAGGAGCAACAAAAAAACCCCCGTTCACGCAGCGCCAAGCTGCGCATAGCAATAAAAAACGAGTAGCAACAATATGGAACAGAACAACAACACCCCCATAGACGAGCCCAAAGAGAAACAAGAGGCCCCCCGCAAGAAAAGCAAGAAAGGCAATTTCATAAGCCAGATACTCAGTGGAAAAATGTTCCGCAGCGAAATATTCCTAAACAACATTTGGCTTATGCTACTCATCGTATTCTACTCGTTCATATACGTCAGCAACCGCTACGCCTACCGTCAGGAGCTCAAACAGATAAAACAGCTGAAAGCCGAGCGGCAAGATGCCAAATATATGCTCCTCACCAAGCAGAGCGAATTTTCCGAAAAGAGCCGACAATCGAACATCGAGAGCTACGTACAACGCTACCAGAGCCAACTAAAAACCGCAACCAACCCACCCTTTACCGTAAAATAATCCCCCCGAAAAACAATGTTCAAATTCAAAGACAAAATAATACTACGCTTCAACCTACTGCTAATCTTCGGGTTCTTTGTATGGGGAGTGATAATTGTCGCAAAGGCAGGCATAATAATGACCCTTGAGCGACAATTCTGGCTCGACGTTGCCCAAAGAGCAATCGTCTATAACAAGCCCATCGAACCCCGCCGCGGCGACATACTCAGCGACCGAGGCGAGCTAATGGTGAGCAACCTTGTAAAATATCGTCCCTACATAAATTTCGACAATTTAGGCGACTACTCACTAAGCGACAGCAAGCGCGAGAAACTAAAGAAAGAGAAAGACTCAATATGGAACGCCGACCTCGGCCTAATGTGCGAAGGCCTCGCACGAATAATCCCCCGCTGGACAGCCGCCGAGTTCGAGGCCCACATAAAGAGAGGCCTCACCGACTTTAAGTTAGGACGCAAAGGACGCTTCGGAAAGAAAAAGTACCCCCTGTGTCCCGACCACCAACTATACCTCTCGTACACCCAATATCACAAAGCACTGCAACTACCCATCCTCAACAAAGAGGCCCGCATCTCGGGACTATGGCGCGAGGAGTACAAATACCGCAAGAAATTCTTCGGTTCGCTTGCCAACAGCACACTGGGCGACTACTCAATCTTAGGAAAAAACAAAAAAACCGGCCGCCTGATAACCGACAAGCACGGCCTCGACGAAAAATACGACACCATACTAAGCGGCGTGCCCGGCCTTATGCACACCGAGAAAGAAAAAGAGATAATAGACATCCCCGTCGAGCACGGAATGGACATACAGACCACACTCAACGTCGAAATGCTCGATATATGCGAGAAAGCACTGCGCCGCGGCCTCACCGAGCACGGCTCACGCGCCGGCTGGGTGATACTTATGGAAGTAAAGACCGGCGACATAAAAGCCATCGTCAACCTATCGCAAGGCGAGGACGGCGAATTTATCGAGACCTTCAGACAGAATAAAAACAACGGCACCCCCAACCACGCCCTCGCCGACCTGCGCGAGCCCGGCTCAATCTTCAAGCCCGTAGCCCTTGCCGCAGCCCTCGAAGATGGCAAGATACAAGAGCACGACTCGGTAAAGAGCTACAAGGCACAAGGCGGAGTAATGGTTATGCACGGACGCCCCATACGCGACGCAGTGCGCCCCGAGAGAGACTATCAGACAGTAACCGAAGTGATACAAAACTCCTCGAACATTGGAATGGCACTCATAATAAACAACGGCTATAAAAACGAGCCCGCACGCTTCACCGACAAGCTGAAGAAATTTGGAATGAAGGACAACTACAACCTCCTACAATGCGAGGGCACCCCCACATTCCGCACCCCGGCGAGCAAAAGCTGGGCAGAATCCGACCTTCAGGCAATGTCGCGCGGATACGCCACGGCACAAACAGCCCTGAACCTCGTAACATTCTACAACACAATAGCCAACGACGGCAAACGAATGGCCCCGCGCCTTGTAAAAGCCATAATGCGCGACGGCGAGGTAGTAGAAGAGTTTGAGCCGCGAGTGCTCGACGAGCAGATGCTCAAGCCCTCGACCGTTCAGACGCTCAAGCGCGCCCTCTCGGCCGTTGTAAACAAAAAGAGAGCAACAGGCGCAAGGGCCCGCTCAAGCAAGGTAACAATTGCCGGAAAGACAGGCACCGCCCTCAAGAGCGAGGTCATCGACGGCAGAGAATACAGCCTTCTAAGCTTCTGCGGATTCTTCCCCGTCGAGAACCCCGAATACACCTGCATCGTGCAGAATCTGCGCGCGGGCGGTGGCGGAGGAGGCACCTCGGCCCCCATTTTCAAAGAGATTGCCGAGAACATTATGGCCAAGAGCGAGCGTCGCGACCTTGCAGCAGCAAAAGACACCATAAACAGCCACACCCCCACGGCCAAGCGCGGCAATATGACAGCCGCCAACTACATACTCGAAGAGCTCGACATTGAGACAAGCAGCGGCAACATAAGCTGCGACCTCGACCAACCAACGTGGGGAGCCCTTGTGAGCGACAGCGCCTCAATAGGCTACCGCGTAACCGAGATTACCGAGAACACCGTGCCCAACGTCATTGGAATGGGCGCAAAAGACGCCCTGTACCTTATGCGTAAAGCAGGCCTCCGACCCACCATAAGCGGATACGGCCGCGCCGTCTCGCAGAGCGTAAAGCCCGGCGGCCGCGCCACCTACGGAACACAAGTAAGAATAACCCTCCAACCATAAAAAAGCAACAACTATGAGACTATCCGAGCTTATACGTAACATACAATATACACGCATCGTACTCCCCAAAGAAGAGGTCGATGTAACAGGCGTAAGCATCGACTCGCGCAACGTAGCAAAGGGCAATATGTTCATCGCAATGCGCGGAACACAGGTCGATGGCCACCAATATATCGAAAAAGCAATAGAGGCAGGTGCCTCGGCCATTCTGTGCGAGACAATGCCCGAGACACTCAGCCCGTCGGTTGCCTACATAAGCGTGCCCGACGTACAGAAAATTGTCGGCAAGGTGGCAACAACCTTCTATGGCAACCCCACACAAAAAATGAAATTAGTGGGCGTAACAGGCACCAACGGAAAGACCACAATAGCCACACTGCTCTATCATCTGTTCCGGGCATTCGGACACAAATGCGGCCTGCTCTCGACCGTCTGCAACTACATCGACGGCGAGGCCTACCCCTCGACCCACACAACCCCCGACGCAATCAGCCTGAACCAACTTTTGGGCAAGATGGCCGACGAGGGGTGCGAATATGCCTTTATGGAGGTGAGCTCGCACGCCCTTGCACAGGGCCGCGTGGGCGACCTACAATTTGCGGGAGGAATCTTCACGAACCTCACACGCGACCATATGGACTTTCACCAGACGATGGACAACTATCTGAAGGCAAAAAAGAGCTTCTTCGACAACCTCTCGCGCGACGCCTTTGCCATCGTGAACATCGACGACAAGAACGGCCCCGTGATGGTACAGAACACCCGTGCCGACATAAAAAAATACTCGGTGCGCACAATGGCCGATTACAAAGGGCGCATAAGCGAGATTCACCTCGACGGAATGTTGCTCAACTTTAACAACCGAGAGTTTAGCACCCTGCTCACAGGCCGCTTCAACGCAAGCAACCTTTTGGCAATATACGCAGCAGCGGTTGAGCTTGGCAAAGAGAGCGACGAGGTACTGCGCCTGCTCAGCACCCTGAAGCCCGTCTCGGGCCGCTTCGAGACAATCCACTCGGCCGAGGGCTTTTCGGCAATCGTCGATTATGCCCACACCCCCGACGCCATAAAAAACGTGCTCAGCACCATCAACGACGTACAGCACGGCCGCGGAGGCATAATAACCGTTGTCGGCGCAGGCGGCAACCGCGACAAAGGCAAGCGCCCCCTGATGGCACAAGAGGCCGTCCGAGGCAGCAGCCGCGTAATAATCACCTCGGACAACCCCCGCTTCGAGGAGCCGCAAGAGATAATAAATGATATGCTCGCAGGCCTCAGCCCCGAGCAGCAGAAAAAAGTCATCGCCATTGCCGACCGCCGCGAAGCCATAAAAACAGCCTGCGCCCTTGCACAAAGAGGCGACGTAATTCTTGTAGCCGGAAAAGGGCACGAAAATTACCAAGAGATAAAAGGCGTCAAACACCACTTCGACGACAAAGAAGAGCTCACCAAAATACTCAACGCATAATTACCCGCCCATAATACCTTATATAATATATGCTATACG
Source organism: Bacteroidaceae bacterium (assembly GCA_017407905.1). Taxonomy (GTDB): domain Bacteria; phylum Bacteroidota; class Bacteroidia; order Bacteroidales; family Bacteroidaceae; genus HGM04593. Next base: position 20,673 of record JAFQVS010000072.1, read on the forward strand.
AATTATTCAAGATACTGCAAAATTACGACTTTCCCGGAGCGCGCCTCTTTGGCTACACCTCGTTCCGCGCCCTCAGCGCCATAGTGCTTGCCCTGCTCATCTCGACAATATTCGGCGAGTACTTCATACGCTTCTTCCGCAAGCGCCAAATATCCGAGACACTGCGCGACCTCGACAGCACCAACCTCAAAAAAGGCGTCCCCACAATGGGTGGCATAATAATAATAGTAGCCGTGCTTGTCCCCTGCCTGCTCATAGGCCGTCTGAGCAACGTATATATGATACTGCTGCTCATCACCACCGTGTGGCTGGGCATTGTAGGCTTTATCGACGACTATATAAAGACCTTTAAAAAGAACAAAGAGGGAATCCCCGGCAAAGCCAAAGTAATATCACAGGTAGCGCTGGGCCTTGTCATAGGACTGACACTCTACTTCAGCCCTCAGGCCGTAATGCGCGAAAATGTATCGGTGAGGGTCGATAAACGAATAGAGGTTCAGCACCGCAGCACCCCCGAGAAGCTCAACAAGACCACAATCCCCTTTGTCAAGAACCACAATCTCGACTACAGCCGTATATTCTCCTTCTGCGGCGACTATGCCAATGCCGCCGGCTGGATATTCTTTGTCGTCGTAACAATATTCATAGTTACAGCCGTATCGAACGGCGCCAACCTCAACGACGGAATGGACGGAATGCTGGGCGGCAACGCAGCCATAATGGGCGTAACGCTGGCCGTCCTTGCCTACGTATCGAGCCACGTAGGGTGGGCCGAGTATCTGAACATAATGTATCTGCCGGGCAGCGAAGAGGTAGTAATATTCACATTCGCCTTTATAGGCGCCCTCATCGGCTTTCTGTGGTACAATTCGTTCCCCGCGCAAGTATTTATGGGCGACACAGGCAGCCTCACCATCGGCGGAATAATCGCCGTGATAGCCATACTCCTGCACAAAGAGATACTTTTGGTGCTCATCTGCGGAATATTCGTCGTCGAGAATCTGTCGGTAATTATGCAGACAGCCTACTTTAAGCAGGGAAAGAAAAAAGGCATCCGCCAGCGCATCTTCCGTTGCGCCCCCCTGCACCACCATTACAGCATCACCGACGAGAAGCTCGACAAAGAGTGCCGCTATCTGCTTAAAGGCCCCCAACGCCCTATGCACGAGAGTAAAATAACAGTACGATTCTGGATAGTAACAATAATAATGGCCGCAGTAACCCTGATGACCCTCAAGATAAGATAAAAAGATGGAAAAAAGAGTAGTAATTCTGGGAGCAGGCGAGAGTGGAGCAGGAGCCGCCATTCTTGCACAAAAATTAGGGTTCGACACCTTTGTATCCGACTTTGGAAAAATAGGCGATAAATACAAAGCAATGCTCGACGAGCGCGGCATACAGTGGGAAGAAGGCCGACACACCCCCGAGCTCATCCTGAAAGCACAAGAGATAATAAAAAGCCCCGGCATTCCCTCGGACGCCCCAATGATAAGACAGGCGCGCGAGGCCGGCATCCCCATAATCTCCGAGATTGAGTTTGCGGGTCGCTACACAAAAGCCAAAATGGTGTGTATAACCGGCAGCAACGGAAAGACCACAACCACCTCACTCATATATCACATATTCCGCGAGGCAGGGCTCAACGTAGGGCTTGCAGGAAACATTGGCAACAGCCTCGCCCTGCAAGTAGCCGAGGACGACAAAGACTACTACATTGTCGAGCTCAGCAGTTTCCAGCTCGACAATATGTACGAGTTTCGCGCCAATGTGGCCGTGCTTCTGAACATCACCCCCGACCACCTCGACCGCTACGACCACTGTATGCAAAATTACGTCGATGCCAAGCTGCGCATCCTACAAAACCAGCAGCCCGAGGACGCCTTTGTCTTTTGGAACGACGACCCCATAATACAGCGCGAGCTTCACAAATACCCCCACGGCAAGCTCTACCCCTTTGCCGAGCGAGCCGCCGCAGGCCTTGCAGCCTACACCGGCGAAGAGCGCATCATATTCACCGAGCCCACCCCATTTAATATGGAACTCGAAGAACTCTCGCTCACAGGCAAGCACAACCTATACAACTCGATGGCCGCAGGAATCTCGGCCAACGTAGCAGGCATACGCAAAGAGACCATACGCGCAGCACTCGGCAGCTTCTCGGGCGTCGAGCACCGCCTCGAACGAGTAGCCCGCATAAACAACGTCGAGTACATAAACGACTCAAAAGCCACCAACGTCAACAGCTGCTGGTACGCCCTTCAGAGTATGAAGACAAAGACCGTGCTCATATTAGGCGGCAAGGACAAAGGCAACGACTATAGCGAGATTGCCCCCCTTGTCAGCGAAAAATGCAGCGGCCTCATCTTCTTGGGCGCCGACAACAGCAAGCTACACAACTTCTTCGACGCAATGGGCCTTCCCACCGCCGACGCCACAAGCGCCCGCGAGTGCGTCGAGGCCGCCGCACGTATGGCCAAGAGCGGCGAGACAGTGCTTCTGAGCCCCTGCTGCGCCAGCTTCGACCTATTCAAAAGCTACGAAGACCGCGGCCGACAATTCAAAGCCGAAGTAATGAAGCTAAAAGAGAAAGGAGGCAACCTATGAGCCGAGGAATAACAGCCCGCCTCTTCAAAGGCGACCGCGTAGTATGGTGCGTATTCTTCATCTTCTGCGTACTCTCCCTCATCGAAGTATTCAGCGCCAGCAGCCGTATGACCTACAATGGCAACTACTACGGCCCCATCACCAAGCACTCAATATTCATAATGGCCGGAGTATTCGTCGTGTGGTTTATGCACAATATGAAAAGCGAGTGGATAAAAGGAATGACCAAGCTCATCTACTTTGTCGGCCTCGGAATGTTGATATATGCACTATTCAAAGGCTCGCAATTCAACAACAGTAACCGCTGGATAAGCATAATGGGCTTCGAGTTTCAACATTTCGAGGTTGTAAAATTGGGAATTGTGATGATAATCTCCTCGGTGCTTGCCAAGGCGCAATGCGACGACGGCACACGCCTGTCGTGGGAGGCAGCCCTCTCGATGTTCGGCCTTGCGCCCCGCAGCAACGGCAAGAGAGGCGACTATACAATGGCCGCCATCCTGCTTTTGGTAGCCATCCCCTCGGCCTTCATAATCACCGAGAACCTATCGACCGTAGCCATACTCGCCACCGTAACATTAGCAATGATGTTCGTAGGCGGCGTCAATTGGAAACATATGCTGCTGCTCATACTCACAGGCATTGCATCGGTGATAATAGGAGTAACAGCGCTGTTACAAGTACCCGAGGACTTTAAACACTCGGGCTCGATAGGCAACAAAGTAATCACGTGGAAGCACCGCATCGAAGATGTATTCAAGAGCGAGGCACCTCAGCACCCCAAAGACGTAAAAATAGCCGGCGAAGAGCAGAGGGTCTATTCAAAGATAGCAATTGCCGAAGGCGGCCCGTTGGGACGCGGCCCGGGCAACTCGGTGCGCCGCGACTACATCCCCCACGCTTACAGCGACTTTATATACGCCGTCATACTCGAAGAGCTTGGCCTTGTCGGAGGAGCATTCGTCGTAATCCTCTACCTCACCCTGCTCTACCGCTGCGGCAAGATAGCCAAAGAGTGCGAAGACCCATACGCCTCGTTCCTTGTAACAGGCATCGGCATACTCATCGCCGTACAAGCCTTTATGCATATGAACATTACAGTGGGCGACTTTGTAACCGGACAACCCCTGCCCCTTGTCAGTCAGGGTGGAACATCGTTCCTCATAAACTGTATGTACATTGGAATAATATTAAGCGTCAGCCGTTACGTCAGCAGGCTCAATAAAGAGGCCGAGGCGCAAAAGAGCAACAAATAAAAAGAGAGCCACTATGGAAAAAGATTACAGAATAATAATAAGCGGCGGAGGCACAGGCGGACACATATTCCCCGCCCTCTCGATAGCCGACGCCATCCGCGAGATACAACCCAACGCACAGATACTGTTCGTCGGTGCCGACAACCGTATGGAAATGCAACGCGTCCCCGAAGCCGGCTACAAGATAGTAGGCCTGCCTATTGCAGGCTTCAACCGCAAGAACCTTCTAAAGAACATAAAAGTCCTGTGGCTCATACTAAAGAGCCAGCGGATGGCCAAGAAAATAATTAAAGAATTTGGGCCGCAGGTAGCAGTGGGCGTAGGCGGATACGCCAGCGGCCCCACCCTCAAGATGGCCGCAAAAATGGATATTCCCACCCTCATACAAGAGCAAAATTCCTACGCGGGAGTAACCAACAAAATCCTTGCCCGCAAGGCCAAAATGATATGCGTAGCCTACGATGGGATGGAGCGATTCTTCCCCCACGAGAAGCTGAAGATGACCGGTAATCCCGTGCGCGGCACCCTTCTTAGCCGCCGCACCACACGGCAGGAGGCACTGCAAGCAATGGGCCTCGATGCCTCGAAACGCTGCATACTCATAGTAGGCGGCAGCCTCGGAGCGCGCAGTATGAACGAGAGCGTCCTCTCGAACCTCGACGCAATAAAAGCCCACCCCGATGTACATTTCATCTGGCAGACAGGCAAAATATACCACGACGAGATGCTCACCCGCGTTAGCGAGGCCGGAAAGCCCGCCAACCTCACCGTAACCGACTTTGTATCGAATATGGCACAGGCACTGAGCGCCGCCGACCTTGTAGTATCGCGTGCAGGCGCAGGCTCAATATCCGAGTTTGCCCTCTTGGGAAAAGCAGTGATATTAGTGCCCTCGCCCAACGTATCCGAAGACCATCAGACAAAAAATGCGATGGCACTCGTCAACAAAAATGCCGCAATACACATCCCCGACGTCAAGGCCAAAGAGCAACTCATCCCCACAGCCATCGACACAGTAAAAGATGCCGACAAGCTGGCACAACTATCGGCCAACATACAAGAGATGGCCCGTCCCAACGCCGCACAGCAGATAGCCAAAGAGGTACTTATGCTGGCCGACGCATACATCGAAAAAGAGACACGACGCAAGAACGAAAAAGTAAAATAATGGAACTAAGCAACATAAAATCGGTATATTTTCTTGGAGCAGGCGGAATAGGAATGAGCGCCCTTGTGCGTTACTTCCTGAGCGAAGGAAAATTCGTAGCCGGCTACGACCGCACCCCCAGCGAGCTTACCACACGACTCATCGCCGAGGGCGCCTGCCTGCATTTCGAAGAGGCACCCCACAGCATCCCCGCCGAGTGCCTCGACAGCAGCAACACACTCGTCGTCTATACCCCCGCAATACCACAAGGGCATCTCGAATGGGAATATTTCAAGGCCCACAATTTTGTAATAAAAAAACGCGCCGAGGTATTAGGCATCATCACCCGCGGCAAGCGAGGCGTGTGCGTCGCCGGCACACACGGTAAGACAACCACCTCGACAATGACAGCCCACCTTCTGCATCAGTCGCACATCGACTGCGCAGCCTTTCTGGGCGGAATATCAAAGAACTACAAGAGCAACCTTATACTAAGCGACAAGAGCGACCTTGTAGTAATAGAGGCCGACGAGTACGACCGCTCGTTCCTGCACCTAAAGCCCTACGTTGCCGTAATCACCAGCGCCGACGCCGACCACCTCGACATCTACGGCAACAAAGAGAACTACCTCGAAGCCTTTGCACAATTCACCGAGCGCATACGTCCCGACGGCTACCTTATAATGCACGAGGGATTAGAGGTCGAGCCGCGCCCCGCCGAAGGAGTAAAATGCTACACCTACGGACGCACAAGCGGCCATTTTCACGCCACCAACATACGCATCGGCGGCGGCACAATAATCTTCGACTACGTATCACCGTGGCAGACAATAAAAGATGTCGAGCCGGGCGTGCCCGTGAGCATCAACATCGACAACGGCATTGCAGCAATGGCAATGGCCGAAATTTGCGGCGCCACAGCCACCGAGCTGCGCGAGGCGATGAAAAGTTTCGCCGGCGCCGACCGCCGCTTCGATTTTCACATAAAAGAGGCCGACAAAGTACTGCTGAGCGACTACGCCCACCACCCCGACGAGATAAAAGCCTGCGCCCTGTCGATGCGCGAGCTCTACCCCGACAAAAAGATAAGCGTAATATTCCAGCCTCACCTATTCAGCCGCACCGCCGACTTTTACCGCGAATTTGCGCAGAGCCTCTCGCTCTTCGACGAGGTGATACTCACCCCCATCTACCCCGCCCGCGAACAACCGATGCCCGGCGTAACAAGCAGCCTCATCTACGACCTTTTGGCGCCACACGTCCAAAAGCAAATGTGCAGCCGTCAAGAGGTACTCGACATAGTAAGAGAGAAAAAAGAACAATTTCAAGTGCTCGTCTCGCTTGGAGCAGGCGACCTCGAAACAGACGTACCACAGATGGCACAAATATTAAGAAGCGTTTAAGCAAATGATAAAAAAGATACTACTAATATCAGCAATGGCAATACTCGGCTCATACATAGTATTCGCCATACTCTTCCTGACAGAAAAGCCCGCCGAGGCCAAATGTCAGGGAGTGGATATTCTCATAGCGCAAGACCGACACAAAGTACTCACCGTCGATAATATCGAAAAGCTGCTCAAAAGCAAAAAGCTCGACCCCACAGGCAAGCCAATGGCACAGATAGACTGCGGCGAGATTGAGCGCTGCATAATGGAATCGACCCTCATCGACAACTGCCAATGCTACAAGACCTACAACAACATCATAGGCATACGCATCGGATGCCGCGAGCCCATCCTGCAAGCCTTCGACAAATACGAGCGCGAATTTTTCATCGACGACCGTGGCTTTATCATCGAGGGGGTATATAATGCCATCTACCTACCCGTGGCAAGCGGAAACATCGAGCGCTCTATGGCCCAAGAAGAGCTTTTGCAGATAGCCCTTTTCCTGCGCGACGACGACTTTTGGCACCATCAGATAGAGCAGATATATTTCACCCCCGAGAAAGAGATAATCCTTGTGCCCCGCATCGGCAACCACACAATAGAGGTAGGTACAATAGAGAATCTCGAAGCAAAGCTCGACAAACTGATGAAATTCTACAAAGACGGCCTCAACAAGATAGGCTGGAACAAATACAAAAAACTGAATATCGAATTTGAGAACAAAGTAATAGGAACAAAAAAATAACCATATATGGCAATCAACAACTATATAGTAGCAATAGAAATAGGCTCGTCCAAAATATCGGGCGCAGTGGGCCTGCAAACCTACTCGGGCATAAAGATTCTTGCCTACGCCAACGAATCGGTAAGCAGCTTCGTCTCGAAGGGAGTTGTGCGCAATGTCGATGAGACAGGAAAGAGCCTCAACAGCCTCATCAACCGCCTCGAAAGCTCGCTCGACGAGAACGTTACCATCGACAAGGCCTACGTTGCCTTCGGCGGACTATCTATGCACACACGCCGCTCAAGCGTAGTGAGCGAATTTAGCGAGTACACCAAAATAACACAAGATATTATCGACAAAATGTCGCTCGAAAACGACCGCCTCTTCAGCGTCCCCGCAGGCTATCAAAGAGTGCAAGTACTCCCGCTCGAATGCCGCCTGAACGGCGATTCGAGCCTCAGCCCGATGGGCACCCCCACCCGTCGCATCGAGTGCAACTACCAGAATATACTGCTGCGCGAGCAATATATGAAACAGCTCGAAGAGAGCTTTGCAATCTCGAAAATAAAAATCGTAGATAGCTTCAACGCCATCATCCTCGAAGCAGGCATCCTGCTGAGCGACGAAGAGCGCAGCAGCGGCGCCGCCCTTGTAAACATCGGCGCCGAGACAACAACCGTTGCAATATACTCGGGCAAGCTACTGCGCAAATTAGCAGTCATCCCCTTAGGCAGCAACAACGTAACACGCGACCTTTGCGCCGAGCAGATACCCTATAAAGAGGCCGAGCAGATGAAAATCTTCAAAGGCTACCACTCGACCGACGACGACAACAGCGCCATTGCCACCGAGCTTGTCGATCAAATAATCGCCGCCCGAATGTCCGAGATACTACTCAACGTAAAGCATCAGATTGAAGAGGCCGAGACCAAAGTAACCAACATACTATTCACCGGCGGAGGCTCGAAACTAAAAAACATCGACAGCCTCATAGAGGAGTGCCTGCCCAATTTCAAAATTAAAATGGCCGACGAAGAGCCATACAGCTACATCTGCGACGACAAGCTAAGCCTCGCCAAAGGCGCAATCACCCCCACCCTCTACGGCCTCTTAGAGAACGGCAAAGAGAATTGCTGCAACGAAGCAGTAAGCCCCGCACCCCCGCAGTATCAGAGCGACCTTTTCGGCCCCATTGAGACACCCGCCGCCCCCGCCCCCGAGGAAGAGCCCGAAAAACCCGCCGAAAAACCCAAAGAGGCCGAGAAAGAGCCCATAAAAGAGCCCGTTAAACCACCCAAGAAAAAAACCTCTAAGCTCAAATTACCCAACTGGTTTACCGAGTTTATAGACAACGCCACCAACGACGAGGAGGACCAAGTAACCGATAGAGACTAAAAAAAGAGAAACCACTATGAACGAAGATAACAACAACACAATACCGTTCAACGCCGCCTCCGAGAACGCCACTATAATAGACCGATTCAACGTACCCACCGACGCCCCCCGAATAATAAAAATCATCGGCGTTGGAGGCGGAGGCAGCAACGCCGTACAGAATATGTACCGCGAGGGCGTGCACAACGTCTCATTTGCCATCTGCAACACCGACATTCAAGCCCTCAACAACTCGCCCATCCCCGTAAAAGTACAATTGGGCATAAAGACCACCGAAGGCCTCGGCGCCGGCAACGACCCCGCCGTGGCACGCGCCGCCGCACTCGAGAACCGCGAGCAGATAGAGCAGCTCTTCGACGACGGCACAAAAATGGTCTTTGTAACAGCCGGAATGGGCGGAGGCACAGGCACGGGAGCCGCCCCCGTCGTAGCCGAGATTGCAAGGTCGAAAGGAATGCTCACAATAGGCATTGTAACAATCCCCTTCCGTTTCGAGCTTGGCGGAAAAATCCGACAAGCCCTCAAAGGCGTTACCGAGATTGCCAAGCACGTCGATGCACTCCTCGTGATAAACAACCAGCGACTGCTGAGCATATACCCCGAGCTTGACATCGAGGATGGCTTCCTAAAAGTCGATGAGGTGCTTACCACAGCCACCAAGAGCATCGCCGAGATTATCACCGCCCGCGGAAAAATCAACCTCGATTTTCGCGACGTAAAAAAAGTGCTTCACAACGGCGGAGTCGCCATAATGAGCTACGGCATCGACTCGGGCGACCAGCGAGTGGCCAACGCCTTCCACAAGGCACTGCACTCGCCCCTGCTGAACGACAACGACATCTATAAGTCGAAAAAGATACTCTTCAACATCTACTATAACCCCAACACCCCGATGAAAGTAGTAGAGCTCGAAGAGGTCGATACCTTTATGAAACAGTTCACCGACGAGAATATCGAAGTAATCTGGGGAGTGAGCAAAGACCCCACGCTCGACGAGAACAAAGTAAAGGTTACCGTGCTTGCCACAGGCTTCGGAATGAAGAATATCCCGGGAATGGAGCCCATAATAGAGGCCGAGGAGCAACTCTCGAGCGAAGAAAAAGAGAAGCGCCGCGAAGAGGACGAGCGTCTGCAAAAGATGGCACAAGCCTTCTACAAGCAAGAGCACAAGGTATATATCTTCAGCGGCGACGAGATAAACGACGAGGACTTTATCAACGCCATCGACAACTCGCCCACCTACAAGCGCAGCACCCGCGACCTTGAGCTGCTAAAATCATCGTTCCGCGCCTACGCCGAGGCAGCAAAAGCAATGGCGAACGAAAACAGCACCGACGTTGTTAATACAGCGTCCGACGCCCCAACAGAGCCCGAGGCAAGCCCCATCGAAGAAGAAAACATTCAATAACCCCACAAAAAACAGGAAAATTATGGAAATGTACGAGAAAATAAGCAACGACATAAAAGAGGCAATGAAAGCCAAAGACAAAGTAGCCCTTGCCACACTGCGCAACATAAAAAAAGTGCTCCTCGAAGCAAAGACAGCCCCCGGCGCGAACGACACAGTGAGCGACGAGGCAGCCATCAAGATAATACAGAAACTCGTCAAGCAGGGACGCGAGTCGGCCACACTCTACCAAAGTCAGGGCCGCACCGACCTTGCCGAGGAGGAGCTTGCACAGGTGGCAGTAATGGAGAAATATCTGCCCGCACAGATGAGCGAGCAAGAGATTGAGGCAGCCCTCAAAGCAATCATCGCCGAGGTAGGCGCAAGCAGCCCCCAAGAGATGGGCAAAGTGATGGGCGTCGCCACCAAGCAGCTCTCAGGAAAAGCCGACGGCCGAGTAATATCGACAATCGTAAAAAGATTGCTCGCCTAAGGAAACCTCCCTTTTTTTGGGACAATCAATCAAAAAGTTCCCTAAGCACCTCGGCCGACCTCAGGCGGGGAAAATCGGGAACGTGCAGACGATAATAATTATCTATGAGCGCGAGGTACTGCCCTCGCGCTCTTCTGTTAAGCGCCATACGCCCCATATCATCGAACCCCACACTCAGAAGCTCGATAAAATTGGCCGTATCATCGGGCGAGAGAAACTGTCCGTGCACAGGATGCTCGCCCACAATGCAGCCCGCCGCAAGGTCGAAATAAGCCCCCCGACGCGCCCCCTCGACATTCGGGAAAATACCAATGAAGCGCGTCAGCTGCAACAAAAAGACAATGTGAAAATCGCTGTACCCCTCGCGCGCCTCGTCCAGCCAGCTGAACGCATAATCGAGATAAGCAAAGAGCGCCTCATTCTCACCCTCCTCGCGCAGCACCGCACACAGAAACTCCGACAAAAAAAGAGCCATCGCCGACTTATAAACGTCGTACGGGATAGACGAATAGAGCAGATAAGGCTGCACCTCGGAGAGACGCGCCAGCCCCCTGCGCCCCACGGGAGCCGAGAAAGAGAGCATCGACAAAGGCTGAAAAAGCACGTTGCGCACCCCCGAGCGACGCCCTTTGGACATTGGCACAAGGAACGACATTCGGCCGTGCTGCTGCGTCAGAATATCAGCAACCATAAGAGTGTCGCTGTGCTTAATCGTGCGCAGCACTATACCATTCATACTCTCAATCATACAGCAAAAAAGACTTTTTTCGTAACGCAGCGCTAAATTACAAAAAGAGCGTCGGCCCACAACCCTTTCGGCCAAATTTTTACAGCCCTGCACCCCATATATTATACAAAAATAAAAAAAACAATGAAAAACTTTGTCTATTCAAAATATTTGTCTTACCTTTGCACCGCTTAAAGCATTTGAAGTGCTTATACCATTGCTTTAACCAAGCAAACAGAGCAACGGCCCATTCGTCTATCGGCTAGGACGCAAGATTTTCATTCTTGAAAGAGGGGTTCGATTCCCCTATGGGCTACTAATAAAAACGATAAAAATAATTAGAAGAGATGGCAAACCATAAATCATCACTCAAAAGAATCCGTCAGACAGAGAAAAGAAATCTGCAAAACCGTTACTACGGTAAGAATATGCGTTCAGCAGTACGCAGCCTGCGTGCTATGACAAACAAAGAGGAGGCACTTGCAAAGTTCCCCGAAGTACAGAAAATGCTCGACAGAATGGCAAAGCGTGGTCTTATCCACAAGAACAAGGCAGCCAACCTCAAGTCGGGTCTTTGCGCAAGCATTGCAAAGTTAGCCTAAGTTTCAAAAACATATATTTACCTACACAAGGTCGGATGAAAAAACATCCGGCCTTTGCGTTGTACAGTAGCCCCAAAGCAGGCACCGACCACATAAACAAAACCATTTAAAAAGCCACATCCGCGACACTATTTTTTAAGAAAAAGCCCTTGCGCAATCCGCCTTTTTTTTGTAACTTTGTTCGGTTTATGAGATAACAAAAAAAGCGACAATAACACCCTATGAGTGAAGAGATAAAGAACAATCAGGCAGCAAATTATTCTGCCGACAGCATTCAAGTACTCGAAGGCCTTGAGGCAGTGCGCAAACGCCCCGCAATGTACATTGGCGACATAAGCGAGAAGGGACTGCACCACCTTGTTTACGAGGTAGTCGATAACGCAATCGACGAGGCAATGGCCGGATACTGTACACACATCGAAGTAACAATCAACCCCGGTAACTCAATCACCGTTCAGGACAACGGCCGCGGTATCCCCGTTGATATGCACGAGAAAGAGAACAGGTCGGCCCTTGAGGTAGTAATGACCGTGCTTCACGCCGGAGGTAAATTTAACAAAGACTCGTACAAAGTATCGGGCGGCCTGCACGGCGTGGGCGTATCGTGCGTTAACGCCCTCTCGAAGCATATGAAGTCCGAGGTATTCCGCGACGGCAAGCACTACGAGCAGAATTACTCGTGCGGCAAGCCCCTCGACCAAGTACACTGCACCGGAGAGACCTCAATCCGCGGTACCCGTCAGACCTTCCAGCCCGACGACACCATTTTCGTCGTAACAGAGTACCAATACGAGATTCTGGCCACCCGTCTGCGCGAGCTCGCCTTCCTGAACGCAGGAATAACCATCACCCTATGCGATATGCGCGAGACCGAGGCCGACGGCACATACAAGCGCGACACCTTCCACTCGACCGACGGTCTTAAAGAGTTTGTCCGTTACATCGACCAATCGCGCACCCCCCTTATAAACGACGTAATATACCTTAACACCGAGAAGCAAGGCATTCCCATCGAGGCAGCCATCATATACAACGACGGCTACAGCGAGAATGTACACTCCTACGTCAACAACATCAACACAATAGAGGGCGGCACCCACCTTGCAGGCTTCCGCCGCGCCCTCACCCGCACGCTCAAAAAATACGCCGACGACACCAAAGCCCTCGAAAAAGCCAAAGTAGAAATCTCGGGCGAGGACTTCCGCGAAGGCCTCACAGCCGTCGTATCGGTAAAAGTATCCGAGCCACAATTCGAGGGACAGACAAAGACCAAATTAGGCAACAACGAGGTAACCGGCGCCGTTGACCAAGCCGTAGGCGAAGCCCTCACATACTACCTCGAAGAGCACCCCAAAGAGGCCAAGATGATAGTCGATAAAGTAATCCTCGCCGCCACGGCACGCATCGCCGCCCGCAAAGCCCGCGAGAGCGTCCAGCGCAAGAGCCCTATGGGCGGCTGCGGAATGCCCGGCAAGCTGGCCGACTGCTCCGACAAAGACCCCGCCAACTGCGAGCTATTCCTCGTCGAGGGCGACTCGGCCGGTGGTTCAGCCAAGCAAGGCCGCAAGAACAGCTTCCAAGCCATCCTCCCCCTACGCGGTAAGATACTGAACGTCGAGAAAGTAATGTGGCACAAAGCCTTCGAGAGCGACGAGGTCAACAACATAATCCAAGCATTAGGCGTACGCTTCGGCCTCGACCCCGAAGACAGCAAAAAAGCCAATATCGAGAAACTGCGCTACCACAAAGTAATCATAATGGCCGATGCCGACGTCGATGGAGCACACATCGGCACACTCATTATGACACTCTTCTACCGCTATATGCCCGAGCTCATCGAGGGCGGCCACCTTTATATGGCCCAGCCCCCTCTGTACCAATGCACAAAGGGCAAGGTCAGCCGTTACTGCTACAACGACGAAGCAAAGCGCGCCTTTGTTGACGAATTTGCCGGTGGAAACGAGAAAGACATCAAGATACAGCGCTACAAAGGTCTTGGTGAGATGAATCCCGAGCAGCTGTGGACAACCACAATGAACCCCGAGACACGCACCCTGAAACAGGTAACCGTGCGCGACGCTCAGGACGCCGACCGCATCTTCTCGATGCTTATGGGCGATGACGTCGGCCCCCGCCGCGAGTTTATCGAGAGCAACGCCCACAAAGCAAAAATAGACGCATAAAAGAGCAAAGAAAACAAAATAGCAAAGAGAGTGTGTTTTTTAAGACACACTCTCTTTTTTTTGGAATTATAAGAAAAAGAGGCTATATTTGCAGCGTCGTCCAACGGACGGCAGACATATTTGTTCTTAACCTCAGATTCACCACCTTTAGAGCAAAACAGAACAAACAATTAGTACCTAAGAGAGTTTGTACATTGTGCAGACTTTCTCATATGGTGCTATGGCTTGTGGTGAGCTCTGAGGTGTATGACGATTGTCTGCACATTTTGTGCCCCGTCGTAAAGAAGCACATCATTAACTTTTAAAAAGAACAAATATGAAAAAGACACTCACCCTGCTTATGTTAAGCACCCTGCTAATCTCTTGTGGCAGCGTAAAAGTACACGTCAACAACGACCACACATACTCGCGCAAGACCCCAATCACAATCAATAAGGCATTTAACGACGACAGCGACGCATTGGGCGAGTTGCAATATCTGCTGCAAAGCAACGGATACAAACTAATGTCGTACGGCTCGGCAAAGAAAGCATTTAATCTGGACAGCAACTACGGACAATCACACGAACATAGCGAGATTACATATACACACGAGTTTAACTCATTGTATATATTAGACTTAGACTACGACTACTATTTCGACCTTTTCTATTACGCATTTACGCGATTCTCGGCCACAATAACCGACCTTCGCAGTGGCGAGATTATAATGACCGCACATTTCAGGGGCGATAAAAGCTGCAAGGCTGTTCTTAAAGAATTTGTCAATAAACTAAACAGCGTCATTAAATAATCACTTTGCAGCCCTGCCCACGGCAAGCAGCACCGACGGCTCAAAGGGGAGCGCAAGAGCCTCTATCGCCCTCGGAGCATCCGACGAAACAAAGCCAATTGCCACGCTCAGCCCCATCTCCGAGGCCTGCAACAGCATCATCTGCAAGCAGCGCCCGAGGGTTATAAGAGCCTTATCATCGGCCTCACGCGAGGACCCCAACAAAATATAAGCCCCGCAGTGCAAAGCGGGCACACTACCCTCCCCGACAAGCTCCGCGGCCACGCTCTCGGGCACAATAGAGCACTGCACCGACGAAGAATCGACCACACGCGCCGCCTCGACCATTCTGCTCAGTTGGTCGGGGCGCACTCTGTAAGAGGCATCAAAAGCCGCAGCCTGCCCCCTTTGCGCAAGCCCCACGACCGAGGCTGCCGAACGCTTGCCCGAGGCACGGGCAGCCTGCTCGCGGTAGCTCTCCTGACGCTTTTCCAAATAATTATCGGCCATTATTCCGCAATTTTTACAGTGTCGGCAGCCACAGAAGCATCGGGTGCCACACTCTCGGGCACTCCGTGCTCGCGCACGGCGCGAATCGTCTGCCCACCTATTCTCTTGGCCTCGGTGATTGGATCGACAATATCCATAATGGCCAGAAACTCGGGCGTGTAGCGCGAGGCATCAAAATAGACAATCTTTGCACACTCCTCGTCGTCGGCAGCATCGCCCAACCAATACCACCCCTCCTCGCCTACACTCTGCTTATTACCACCCCAGAAAATTCCCGCAGCGGGCAGGAAGATAGAGTTTCCGCTGGGCCCCGTTACCTTACAGCCCGAGACACCCTTGTATGTTATCCACTCCCAATCGCACTCGTCGCGCAGCTCCTCGACCTCGCCGAGCGACGGCATACGCCACCCGTCGCCCCACGCAGCCGTCGCCGCATCATACTCGGTGCCACTGATTGACGAGCCGATATTCACGAAAGTATCGCACGCACAATAAGCGTACCGCGAGCGATAATAAGCATTCTTTACAGCCGTCTCGCCCCACGAAAAATAGTCCCCGGCCTCCTCGGGCGACGATGCACCAATGTTATATCCCGCCCAATCGACCGACAACCCGAGGTCAACCACCTTCATACTCGACACCGAGAGCGTGTCGCCCTGCTGCGCAAATGCACAAGCCGTCGAAGAGAGAAGAAACAGAAGCGTCGAGGCCGCAGCCCCCAAAAAACTATTTACACCACGCATAATCTATTACAAATTACAAATTTCACAATCGAGGCGCAAAAAACAGCCCCTTAAGAAAACAAAAAAGGATGTGCTGTAATTTTGCACATCCTTTTGAGGTACCTGGCGGATTCGAACCGCCGTACACGGTTTTGCAGACCGCTGACTAAGCCACTCATCCAAGGTACCGAGCGCCATTGCTTAGCGAGTGCAAAGATAGGAACACTTTTTATAAAAGCAAAGAAAAGAGCGCACTTTTTTCACCAAAAAGGGGAAAATAACGACAAAAAAACGTCGCAAGCACAAAAAATTGGCACAATCATAAAAGGCAAAAGAATATTTCCTTAACTTTGCTCGTAACCGTTTGTGCCACACGACACAAACAAAGAGAGCAAAAAAGAAACAGCCGACGCTCACTTTTTGTTTAACAGAGACAACAGAATTATGCAGCACACAGTAGCCCGATACATTGCCCGACACGCCCTTCTGCCCGAGGGCGCCCGCGTGCTTGTGGCCCTTAGCGGCGGAGCCGACTCCGTGGCGCTGCTGCACATTCTGCATCGTCTGCACTACCATTGCATCGCCGTGCACTGCAATTTCCATCTGCGGGGCGAGGAGAGTATGCGCGACCAGCATTTTGTCGAGGCGCTGTGCAAGAGGCTTAATATCCCCCTGCACACCATAAATTTTGACACCGAGGAGTATGCCCGCGAGCATAAAGTATCAATAGAAATGGCAGCACGCACCCTGCGCTACGAGGCTTTCGAGACACTACGCTCCCGCCAAGAGGCCGCCGCCATTGCCGTCGCCCACCACCGCGACGACAGCGCCGAGACACTGCTGCTGAACCTTATGCGTGGCTGCGGCATACGCGGCCTGCACGGCATACGCCCCCGCAACGGACACATTGTGCGTCCCCTTCTGTGCATCGGCCGCGACGACATTCTGCAATACCTTGTGGCCATTGGCGAGGAGTATGTAACCGACAGCAGCAATCTAAAGAGCGACTACACACGCAACAAAGTGCGCTTGGAGCTTCTGCCTCTGATGGCACAAATAAACCCCTCGATTGCACAGACACTCGCACAGACAGCCGAGCGCATTGCCGAGGCCGAGGAGATATACAGCCGCGCCGTCGAGCAAAGCATCGCCCGCGTATCGGCAGGCCCCACAATAGACCTTCAAGCGCTCAAAAAAGAGCCCTCGCCCCTTACCCTGCTGCACGAGATACTCGCTCCGCTGGGCTTCAACAGCGCACAAACAGCCGACATTATGGAGGGCATCGAGGGGCCGAGCGGCCGCCGTTACAACGCCCCCTGCCACACACTCGTAAAAGACCGCGACAGGCTGATAATATCCCCCCGAGACACCGCTCCCACCCCGGCAATAACGCTACCCGAAGAGGGCGATGCGCACACCCCCCACGGCACGATAAGAGTGAGAAGAGCCCCCTTCGACGGCACAATCGCCAAAGAGCGCAGCATCGCCACACTCGACGCACGCAAGGCAGCGCTTCCCCTTACGGTGCGCCCCACAAAGAGCGGCGACCGCTTCGCCCCCTTCGGGATGCGCGGCACGAAGCTCGTGAGCGACTACCTAACCGACCGCAAGCGCAGCATAATAGAGAAAAGCCGTCAGCTTGTAGTTACCGACGCCCTCGACCGCATAGTGTGGTTAGTGGGCGAGCGCCCCTCGACGGCGTGCAGCATCGACAAAGAGACCACCGAAATTATTCGTTTAGAGTGGATAAAAGACAATATCACAACCTATTAACAAACAGGTATATGATAAATTGCACGCAAAAGCATCGTCAGTATAATTATTATTTCTAATTTTGCGGGAAAATTTTAAAAATTAAAAATAATGAATAACACACCTCAGCCAAAAAAAAGAATTGAATATTTAGATGCTTTACGAGGCTTCACAATGATTCTTGTTGTAATAAACCACGTAGCCCTCTTTTGTTTAGACGTCAACACCGTTGAAGAAGGCACATTCCACTACTACCTGAAACAATTCCGAATGCCACTTTTCTTCTTTGTAAGCGGATTTGTGCTTTACAAAAAAGATTTTATTTGGAATTTCACAAACTCGTTGAAATTTCTAAAAAAGAAAGTGCCCGTACAGATAATCTCGCCACTGATTTTCTTTCTTCTCCTCATATATATTCACGGAAATACATTTTCAAGCGCAATTGTAGATACCTCCAAATGTGGATATTGGTTCACATTCACTTTATTTGAATTTTTCTTAATATACATATTATTACAGAATCTATTTCTTGTAACAAAATTAAATCGTAGCAAGATTGGCAGCACATTGTTATTACTCACAGCTCTTGTTCTGTCATTTTCACATAAGATTCCCGAGATTCTCCCTTATGACAATTTATGGGGACTGATAGGAATAACAAACTTCAGATATTTCCTATTCTTTGTATTGGGTACTTTTGTGAGAAAACATTTCAACAAGTTTGAATATCTTTTAGACAATACCCCCATTATATTAGTTTGTGTTACATTCTATTTTATCTCAAATATTCTATCCGATTTAGTTCCTTTTTTTCAGGGAAAAGATTTCATAAACGAAAAGTTACTTGCCATTTGTGGAATAGTCATTATTTTTAGTTTATTTAGAAAATACGGGGATGTATTTACCAAGGATACAGCCTTTGCCAAAACATTAAAATTTATAGGTCGAAGAACATTGGATATTTATCTGTTGCACTACTTTTTCATTCCGCGCAATTTGTCAAAAGTTCTCCCGATTTTTGCCGACAACAATATTCCGCTAATTGAATTTGCCGTATCCCTTTTACTTGCAGCATTAGCCATAGGAGCCAGCCTATGCATTAGTTGTATTTTACGATTAAGCCCAACAATGGCACACTACCTGTTTGGCGCAAAGAAAGAGTAACAAATACCAAAAGTTTAAAGTGAATACACCAATGTATTCAGCTATAATTATACAGACAAATATTGTCAAGTGCAATTTATAATCTTTACACGCTTCTTTTAAATTCTCGTTATCAGAGTTATATTTTGTTTCAAC
>JAFQVS010000073.1 GCA_017407905.1 Bacteroidaceae bacterium
TAAACAAGCGTCTAAGTAGCGGTTAAACATACCTCGCACTTTTTCCTTAAAACAATCGAACCTACATTGAATTTCTTTTTTATGGTGCAATAAATTAAAAGTTACCTTTTGTACGTATTATATGCAGCTGTTCTTGATGGTGAAAAATAGATTATTGATTCTTACCCACAGTAAATTTCTACTGAGCCAAATTTATTAGTGCAGCGAGATTTTTATATCCTGCTTGTGAGGATTTTCATTTTTCCGCAGGGGACAATATCAATTGCGGTTGCCGTTGCGGGAACAAGAATAGTTTCGCCCTGTCGCATCTTAATCTCTTCGCCGTTGTTGTCGGTGATTGTGCCCTCGCCCTCGGTGCATATTACAATTACAAAGCTGTCGAGGCTCGAAAGGTCGATGCTGTGTGCCTTGGTCAGATTGTAGAGCGTGGTGGTAAAGTAGGGGCACGATACAAGCTCGACGGGGGTGTCGTCTTTTGCCTCGTAGTGTGTGCGGTAGTCGTCGTGCACGCTGTAGTCGATGACAGCCTTGCTCTGCTCGGTGTGAAGCTCGCGGGGGTTGCCGTTGGCATCTACGCGGTTAAAGTCGTATATGCGGTAGGTGATATTTGAGGTCTGCTGAATCTCGGCGATAAAGGCGCCTGCGCCAATGGAGTGTATGCGTCCGGCGGGTAGGAAGAAAAGGTCGCCTGCGTGAATGTCATACTCGGCCAAGAGGTCGGTGATTGTGTTGTCGGCGATGCTGGCCTCGTACTCCTCGGGGGTTACTCTCTTGGCAAAGCCCGAGCGGAGGCTGCTGCCGGGGTCGGCATCTACTACGTACCACATTTCGGTCTTTCCCTTTGATTGGTGGCGCTCCCACGCTTGCTCGTCGTTTGGGTGTACCTGTATCGAGAGGTCTTGACGGGCGTCGATGAATTTTATCAGCAGGGGAAACTCGTTGCCGAAGCGCTCGTAGTTGGCCTTGCCCACAAGGGCGGCGCCGTCGCGTGCGAGAAGCTCGGGTAGCTTGAGGCCTGCGTCGGGGCCCTCGGCAACTACCGATTCATTATCTTTTACTCCCGAAATTTCCCAGCTCTCGCCCACCTGTTTCTGGTCGGATACTATGCCTTTGTAGGGTAGGATTTTCTCGCCGCCCCACAGCATTGATTTTAAAATTGGCTTAAATTTGTACATAGTGTGTATAGGTTTTATTTGGTTGTTCGACGTGTAAAAAAATAATTGTAAGGCTTGCTCCTTTTGTTTATACTGCAAAGTTAATCTTTTATTTGAAAGAATCTTAAACTGACTATAAAATATCGCGTAATTGCGAAAAATCTTCTATAATATGTTGTGCGCCGGCCGCGAGGAGCTCACTGCGGCTGCCGTTGCCGTATGTTACTCCGCACGTGTGGCAGCCTGCGCGCAGCCCCATTAGAATGTCGTAGTGTGTGTCGCCGACGACTATTGCCTCGTGCGGCGGGCACGAAAAGTGTTGCAGAATTTTTTCGGCGGGCTCGGGGTGGGGCTTTGCCTTTTGTGTGTCGTCGGCGCCGACGACGAGCGAGATAATCTCTTTTATCTGCATCTCGCGCAGATATTCGTCTAATGTGTGGCGGTTGCGGCTGCTGGCTATTGTGAGTGTGTATCCCGCGGCGTGTAGCTTGCGCAGCGTCTCTATTGTGTGGGGGAAGGGCTTTACTGCGCCGGGGGTGTTGCTGCGGTAGAATATGCGCCGATAGGTGTCGGTGCACAGCTCGGCGCGGGCGCTCTCAATCGTGAAAAGGCTCATAAAGGCCTCTTTTAGCGGCAGGCCTATGGTCGAGGCACACTCCTCGTCGGTGCGCGGGGGCATACCCAGCTCCTTTATCGTCTTTTGAAAAGTGCTCACGATGAGGCTTTTTGTGTCGCCTATCGTCCCGTCAAAATCAAGTATTATCAGTTGCATATTCTCTCTTTTGCCGCTAAGATAGCTCATAAAATCTGCTTTTGTTAAAAAAATATTGTTTTTTTGTGTTACATTTTACTAATTTGTACGTCTATATTGTAGAAACTATTATTTTTATTTATGCGAAGATATTTACTGCTTTTTATGCTTATGCTGTTGCAGCAGGCGCTGCTGACGGCGCAGAATATAACGGGAAAAGTCCTCGACGAGAAGTCGCAGGCGGTAGAGGGGGCGAGTGTGGTGGTGCAGTCGCTCGACTCGACATTTGTGGATGTTGCGCTGACAGCCTCGGATGGCTCATTTTCCATCCCATCGACGCTCACGCGCTTCCGCCTTATTGTGCAGCATCTGAGTTTTTTTCATAAAGAGGTAACGGCAGATGCTGTTGCCGTGGGCACCATTGTGCTAAAGCGCAAGGACGACGAGCTTCAGGAACTTGTGGTAACGGCCTCGCGCCCGCTTGTGCGCGTCGAGAATGGGGCACTTGCCTACGACGTCGAGGCAATGGCGCAGAACAGCACCGCCAATAATGCTTACGAGGCGATTCTCAGAATCCCCGGCGTCTCCGAAGCGAGCGACGGCACGCTGTCGCTGGCCGGCGCGGGGTCGCTCACGGTGGTTCTTAACGGACGCCCCTCGTCGATGACTGCCGAGCAGCTGGCGACGCTTCTGCGCAGCACTCCCGTCGAGCGCGTCGAGCGGGCCGACGTGATGTACAGCGCGCCGCCCTCTTTTCACGTTCGCGGTGCGGTTGTGAACGTGCAATTAAAGAAGAGCAACGACTACACTTTTCAGGGCGAGCTGGGCGCAAACTATTTTAATAAGTATAACGACAATTATGCGACGCACGCCAATCTGCGTATGGCAACGCCCAAGATTGCGTTCGACCTAATGTACAAGGTGGGCCAATATACCGAGGCACAGAAGATGTGCCTGCACTCGCAACATCTTTTTGACGGTCGATTATACGATATTCGTCAAGAGCAAATTTCGGTGAACGAGGGTCGCCGACACAACTATCGTGCCGCTCTCGAATATAATTGGGGCGAGGGCGATAATCTGTCGCTGGCCTACACGGGCACCCTTGCCGAGGATGTCGAGAGGCGCTCCCTCTCGGACGGAAATTATCAAAAGTCCGAGTCTATTACTGCCTCGGATTATGATTTTATGAATAACGTCTCGCTTAGTATGCAGCTCTCGGCAGGGCTTTCGGCGGGCGTCGATTATACTCTTTACAAGAGCCGCGACGCGAGCAATATGTCGGTGCTTTATAAAGAGGCCGGCAACCTTGCGCGCACGGTCTATACCTCGGGGCAGAAGATTGGCAGCCTGACGGCATACGCCGACCGCACTCGTCCTCTGGCTCGCGGCTGGACATTGGGCTACGGAGCATCGTACAAATTTATCTCGACCGAGAATTATCAGCATTACAGCGAGGCGCTCACCCCCTCGGCTCCCGATATTGACACTGAGCTTGACGAGACTACCGCCTCGCTTTACTTCTCGGCGGGCAAGCAGTATGCCTCGGGCGTGTCGTTCAACCTCTCGGCAACGGGCGAATATTATAAGATTGGCGATTATAAAAAGTGGTCGTTCTATCCGCAAGGCTCGCTCACGTGGATGCGCAATCCCAACCACATTTTGCAGGCCTCGCTCTCGGTAGATAAGCATTTTCCGAGCTATTGGGCCTTACAGGGGACGGTGAGCTATCTTGACGGTTACAGCGAGCTGCACGGCTCGCCCGGATTGCGCCCGCTTACACGCTACAATATGAATGTGAATTACATCTACAAGCAGAAATATGTGGCCGGGCTCTTCTATATTTACCACGATAATTTCTTCGGGCAGACGCCTTATCAATCGAGCGAGCGTTTGGTGCTTATATACAAAATGCTCAATTGGAATTATTTGGCACAGACGGGTGTTAATTTTGTCGTGCCCGTGAAGGTGGGCAATTGGCTCGACAGCAGGCTCACGCTTACGGGAATTTATATGCACCAGCGTTGCGACGAATATTTCGACCTCGGCTTTGTGCGCGATAATTGGGGTGCTGTTATTTCGCTTAACAACAGTTTCATCCTTTGCGAGGCTCTCTCGCTCGAACTCAACGGCTTTATGCAGACACCCGCTGCGCAGGGCACGTTCGATATTCCCACGCTTGCCGAGGTTACCGCGGGCGCCCGTTGGACTTTTGCTCGGGAGAAAGCCTCGCTGACGCTTCGTTGGAACGATATTTTCGATACTTTCTCGCCCGACCTCTCGCTCGACTATAAGGGGCAGAAGATGAGTATGAAGAATAATGACTATACGAGTTATCTGTCGCTCGATTTTGTCTATCGCTTCGGAGGATACAAGAAGCGCGAGATAAAAGAGGTGGACACCTCGCGCTTCGGTCGCTGATGGTAAATAAAAAAACTCAGCCCTAACCGCCCCTAGGTTAGGGCTGAGTTTTTTTATCATTGACAAGGCTGATTTTTTTTTTGCCACCCGCCATGTCGATATATTCCCGCTGCAAGAATTACTCAACGACAATCTCGTCGGTGAAGAGCCATCCGCCATACTCGCCGGGACGTGCCACGTAACGAATGTAACGGCCTTTAGCCTCGCCCTTCCACGCAAAATTCTTGAATGTGAGAGCATCGTCGCGCACAATCTTATGCTCGATGCGTGTCAGCTCTTCGAAATTCTCATTATCCTCGGAAATTGAGATAACAACCTCGGCGGGCATAAAAATCTCGGGGTTACAAATTTGCATAAAGTCGGCGCCGATGGATTGTACGGCCTTGCTTTGGCCGAGGTCGATGGTAACATCTACTCCGCCTCTGATGAAGCCTTGCCACACACCGTCGTTGTTGTTCCACGCGCCGCGCTTGCCATCGACAAGGGCTGTGTCGCCGCCTGCTGCGTAGCCGTCAAAATAGGGGCGGGCGTATGTTACGCTGCTTCCAATGGCAAGGTGGCTGACGGGTGCGTCGGCCTCGGGGCGGTTGCCTGTCTCCGAGGCAAGGTCGAAGGGGTTGTAACCCTTGCTCTTGAGATAATCCACGGCTGTGAGTGCGCGACTGCGGAAGCAGTCGTAGTCTTTTACCTCGACTGCGCTCCATCCTACCTCGGCAATGGCGAGGATGCGGGGATATATCATCATTTCCATATGCTCTGGGGTGGGGATATACTCGGCCCATAGGTTGCCCTGCACGCCGTAGATGTATTTTGCTTGTGTGCTGTCGAGTGTCTCGGGGACGGGGTTGTAGCTATACACTTTTTTCAGTGGCAGGTAGCCTCCGATGGCCTCGGGCAGTGTGTGGGGTGCATCCTGATATTGGTCGAGGTAGCAGTGTGTGCCGGGCGACATTATTGCTTTGTGGCCCATTGAGGCTGCTTTTAGTCCGCCCTCGGTGCCGCGCCACGACATTACAGTGGCGTTGGGCGCAAGGCCACCGTCGAGAATCTCGTCCCATCCGATAATCTGACGGCCTTTGCTGTTGACGAATTTCTCGATGCGGTGTATAAGATAGCTCTGAAGTTCGTTGACGTCCTTAAGCCCCTCTTGCTTCATACGTTTCTGACACAGAGGGCAGTTTTTCCACGATGCTTTTCCTGCCTCGTCGCCACCAATGTGAATATACTCCGAGGGGAACAGCTCCATAATCTCGGTGAGCACATTCTCTAAAAACTCGAAGGTCTTTTCGTTGCCCACGCAAAAATCGGCCTGTTTGTATGGCTCGTGTGTGCAGGAAAATTCGGGGTAGGCGGTGAGGGCCTCTTCGCTGTGTGCGGGCATCTCAATCTCGGGGATTATGGTAATGTGGCGCTGGGCTGCGTAGGCTACAATCTCGCGTATGTCGTCCTGTGTGTAGTATCCGCCGTGAGCCTCGGGGGTACCCTCCTCGGCATATTTGCGGCCGCTGTTCCACCATACTTTCCACACGGGGTGGTCGCGCCACGCTCCCAATTGTGTCAGGCGGGGATATTTCTTTATCTCGACGCGCCAGCCTGCTGCGTCGGTAAGGTGCAGGTGCAGACGGTTCATCTTGTAGCGCGCGAGGGCGTCAATCTGCTTTAGTACAAAATCCTTGTCGAAAAAGTGGCGCGATACATCGAGCATCATTCCACGGTAGGCGAAGCGAGGCTCGTCGGTGATTGTTCCGCAGGGAACGCCGCCCTCATTTTCTATAATCTGCAATATTGTCTGAATGCCGTAGAAGAGGCCGGCCTCGGCGGTTGCCTCAATCTGTACGCCCGATGCGTCGGTGGTTATCGTGTAGCCCTCGGGCGAGGAGATGCCGTCAATCTTGTCGCTTATCTTCAGTAGCAGGCGATTCTCGTACGCCTCGTCAGCGGGGGCGAGGGTAAGCGTCGTGGTACCAAGATATTTTGTGATGCGCTCGGCGACCTCTTTTGGTGCCTCGATTACAATTTTGCTCTCTTGGTCGAATGTGAAACAGCTTGTCAGCAACTGTGTGCCGAGCGGCATCGGGATAATGTCGAGCGGCGCTGTTCTCTCCCGTGTACAGCCTACCAATGTAAGCAGTATGGCGGCTAAGGTTAGTAGCTTTTTCATAAGGTTAGGTTTTATTTCGCTATTTTACATAGTATTTGAGCCAATTGCCGAAGAGCCTGCGCGCGTCGGCCTGCCAACGGTTCACAGGGGCGAGTGATGGATTATCCTCGGTGTAATAATTCTTTGGCGGTTCGATGGGGAGACCTTTTGAAAGGTCGCGCTTATACTCGTCGCCAAGCGTTGCGAGGGCATACTCGGAGTGTCCCGTGATGAAGAAATTACGCGTGCCGCGCTCCTGCATAATATATACGCCCGAGGCTTGCGACTCGGACAGAAGCTCGATGCGCTGCTCGGCCATCACATCCTCGCGGCGAATCTCTGTGTGGCGGCTGTGAGGCACATAATGTACGCTGCCGAAGCCCTCGAACAGCGGTTCATTGCTGCGTAGCAGTGTATGCGGAAATACTCCGAACATTTTCTCGGGCAGCAGATATTTCTGTATGCCGAATTTATGGTAAAGGCCGGCCTGTGCCGCCCAGCAGACAAAGAGGGTGGAGGTTACGTTGCTCTGTGCCCAGCGGAAAATATCGCATAGCTCGGGCCAATAGGTAACCTCTTCAAAATCAATTTTCTCGATGGGTGCTCCTGTTATTATCAGTCCGTCGAAGCGTTGTGCGCGCAGCTCGCCGAATCCTTTGTAGAACTGCTGCATATGCTGTGGCGAGGCGTTTTTCGGCGTGTGTGTGTCGAGCTTCATAAGGCAGAGCTCAATCTCCTTGTCCGAGCTTGATAGGATGCGTATAAAATCGGCCTCTGTGGTCTCTTTCATAGGCATCAGATTAAGCAGTGCTATATGCAGGGTGTTACCCGTAGAGTTTTTTAATTCCTCTACGGGTACACCCTCATTTTTTACTGCTTGCAGAGCCGGAAGTCCGGCCGGTACTTTTATTGGCATTTTCTATGCTTTTTTTGTGGCTTCACACGGGTGTTACCAAATTTTCAGACGCTTGTCGGCGGGTACAAACATCGGGCTCTCCTCGGTGATTCCGAATGCGGTGTACCAATCGTCAATGTGGGGCAGGGTGCCGTTTACTCTCCAGCGCGAGAGCGAGTGAACGTCGCTCTTTGTGAGGTTGCGAATCTCCTCGTCGCGCACGTGTCCTGCCCACACGCCCGAGTAAGAGAGGTAGAAGCGCTGCTCGGGGGTGAAGCCCTCGACAACGGGCAGGGGAGCATCCTTTGTTGCATTGCGGAAGGCCTGCATTGCAATCATAAGGCCGCCGTGGTCGGCAATATTCTCGCCCAGAGTGAGTTTGCCGTTTGCGTTGAGGCCGGGAAGCACCTCAATCTTGTCGAAGAAATCGACAATCACCTGTGTGCGCTCGTTGAAATTCTTTGAGTCCTCATCGGTCCACCAATTGGCAAAGTTTCCATCCTTGTCGAACTGACGGCCTTGGTCGTCGAATCCGTGTGTCATCTCGTGTCCTATCACAACGCCGATTGCACCGTAGTTGAATGCGTCGTCCTCGTTCATATCAAAGAAGGGATACTGCAAAATTCCTGCGGGGAAACAAATTTCGTTTGTCGTGGGGTTGTAGTAGGCGTTTACTGTCTGCGGTGTCATATGCCACTCCTCGCGGTCAACGGGCTTGCCCCATTTCTCTTCGATGTGTTTGTTCCACTCGAATTGCGACATATTGCGGCAGTTGTCGGCGTAGCTGAGCTCGGGGTTAATTGTAAGGCCGCTGTAATCTTCCCATTTGTCGGGGTAGCCTATTTTTACGGTAAAGGTGTTCAGTTTCTCGTGTGCAGCCTTTTTTGTCTCGGCGCTCATCCACTCTTGTGCGTCGATGCGCTCGCCGAGAGCAATCTGAAGGTTGCGCACTAACTGCACCATACGCTCTTTTGCGGCAGGGGGGAAGTGCTTGGCCACATAAAGCTCGCCGATAATGTCGCCCAACGGGCCGTTTACTGCGTCGAGGGCGCGCTTCCAGCGTGGCTGCTGTACCTTCTTGCCGCTGAGTACGGTGCCGTAGAATGCAAAGGTCTCGGCCTCGATGGCGTCGGTGAGCTCGTTGGATGTCGAGCGGATTATTCTCCACTGAAGATAGGCCTTAAGGTCGTCCATCGGGCTCTCTTTGATGATTGCCGCAACCTCTTTTATTGCCTCGGGGTGTGCCAGATTGATATTCTCGATGCCGTTGATGCCCAAAATTGTGTAGAATGTGTCCCAATCTATTCCGGGGACGCTCTTTTTAAACTCGGCGTATGTCATCTTGTGGTAGCTGTTCAGAGGGTTGCGACGCTCGACACGGCTCAGATGCTTTGCGGCCAATCGTGTCTCGATTCTCATAATGGCCTGCATACTCTTTTGTGCCTGCTCGTCGCCGAATCCGTGCAGCTTGAACATATTCACTATATACTCCTTGTATTTTGTGCGTATGTTTGTCGATGCCTCGTCGGTGTCGCTGTAATACTCCTTTTCGGGCAGCGCTGTTCCACCCTGATAGACGCCCAGCTGATTCTCGTTGCTCGACATAATATCGGTGCCGATGCCTGTGCCGAAGAATCCGCCAATGCCTGCGCGGTAGTTGCGGGCCATAAGGGGGATAATCTCGCTCTTTGTCTTAAGGGCGGCAACCTCGTCCATAAGGGGCTTTACGGGTGCCGTGCCCTGTTGGTTGCGGCGTGTGCTGTCCATTACCATATTGTAAAGGTCGCCCACCTTTTGTGCATTGCTTCCGGGCTCGTTCTTTGTTGCTGCAAGCTCAAGCACAAGCTCTTTCAGCTGTTCGCGGCTCTTCTCGCGCAGTGCGTCGAATTGTCCGTAACGCGAATACTCATCGGTCATTGGGTTGGCCTTCTGCCAACCGCCTGTGGCATATTGGAAAAAGTCCTTGCCCGGCTCCTGCGTTGTGTCGATATTACCAATTAGTTTAGTCTCCATACTCTCTTTTGTTGAGCAAGCTCCCAATCCAACGATTAGGGCTGTGCAGATAAATAATTTTTTCATTGTTTATTTTGTTGTTGGTTTTTTAAGCGTATTATAAATTTTCGAGTGCCTCCATACTCTGCTCCCACTCGCTCTCGGCCTCGGCGAGCTGTTTTTTCAGTGCGGCGTACTGCTCGAAATTCTTTGGGGTGCTACCCTCGGGGGTGCTCATAATATCCTCTAATGCTGCAATTGCAGCCTCAAGCTCCGATACTGCTTGTTCGCACTGCTCGACCTGTTTTTCCAGCTTGCGGCGCTGCTTTTGCAGCTGTTTCTCGGCCTCGTAGCTCAGACGGCTCTCGCTTGCAGCGGCTTTTTCGGGGGTCGATGCTTGCACCGTCGCGGGCCTTGTGCCCGAGAGTGCCTCGTTTATGTTAGTCGCATTTTTAGATGCAAGATAGTCGTATATTCCTCCAAGATGCTCGCGCACTTTTCCCTCGCCAAACTCATAGACCTTTGTTACAAGGCCGTTGAGAAAGTCGCGGTCGTGGCTCACCACAATCACCGTGCCGTCAAAGTCGCGGATGGCCTCTTTAAGAACATCTTTCGACTGCATATCAAGGTGGTTGGTGGGCTCGTCGAGGATGAGCAGATTCATCTGTTGCAGCAGCAGGCGTATCATCGCAAGGCGACTGCGCTCGCCGCCCGAGAGTACCTTCACGGGCTTGTCCGAGGCTTCGCCGCCGAACATAAATGCGCCCAGAATATCGCGTATGCGCAGACGAATATCGCCCGTCGCCACATTATCTATCGTCTGAAAAACTGTCAGATTCTCGTCCAGCAGCTGTGCCTGATGCTGTGCAAAATAGGC
Organism: Bacteroidaceae bacterium; assembly: GCA_017407905.1. Classification (GTDB taxonomy): domain Bacteria; phylum Bacteroidota; class Bacteroidia; order Bacteroidales; family Bacteroidaceae; genus HGM04593. The sequence goes on from JAFQVS010000073.1 coordinate 10,231, forward strand.
CGGTTGCACGTTGTGTCCCAATGTTATTGTGCCCTCGTGGTCGAGCTCGCCCAATATGCAGCGCACCATTGTGGTCTTTCCCTCGCCGTTGCGTCCAACAAAGGCAACCTTTTCGCCGCGGTTGATGGTGAAATTCACTCCGCTGAACACTGTGTGGTTGCCGAATGTTTTTTTTACATCGTCGCATATCACGGGGTAGTTGCCGCTGCGTGTGGCGGGGGCGAACTTCAGGCGCAGACGACTCGTATCCTCCTCGTCAATCTCTATCGGGACAATCTTTTCGAGCTGTTTTATGCGGCTCTGTACCTGTACGGCCTTTGTGGGCTTGTAGCGGAAGCGCTCGATAAACTCCTTTATGTCGGCAATCTCTTTCTGCTGATTCTCGTAGGCGCGTATCTGTTGCTCGCGGCGCTCTTTGCGCGTCTGCATAAATTTATCGTACGATAGCTTGTAGTCGTATATTCGTCCGCACGAAATTTCTATCGTGCGGTTGGTTACGGCATTCAGAAATGCGCGGTCGTGGCTCACTAAAAGCACGGCGTTGCAGCTGCGGGCAAGAAACTGTTCGAGCCATTGGATGCTCTCAATGTCGAGGTGGTTGGTGGGCTCGTCAAGAAGCAGAAGGTCGGGGTGTCTCAGTAGCAGTTTGGCAAGCTCGATGCGCATACGCCATCCGCCGCTAAACTCGTTTGTCGCGCGCTCAAAATCGCTGCGGCGGAAGCCTAATCCCATCAGTGTGCGCTCAATCTGCGCCTCATAGTGGCTGCCACCCATCATTGTGTATTGTTCGTTCAGATGGGTGTAATCCTCAATTATCTGTTGATACTCGGGCGAGTCGTAGTCGTCGCGCAGGGCAAGCTCGTTGTTCAGCCGCTCAATCTCGCGCTCCATCTCGTGAATGTGCTCAAAGGCTGTCTCGGCCTCTTGAAACACCGTACGGCCATCTTGCAGGTTCATCACCTGCGGCAGATAGCCTATTGTAATGTTACGTTGGCGCGACACAGCCCCTTCGGTGGGTTGTTGCTGCCCCGAGATTATGCGCAAGAGGGTTGTCTTGCCAGCTCCGTTTTTTCCGACAAGCGCCACGCGGTCTTTTTTATTTATTATAAAGCTGACGTCGTGCAGGAGTGGTGTCCCTCCAAAATCGACTTTTATGTTATCTACTGAAACCAATTCCTCATTTATTTAACTGTGCGAAATTACTCTTTTTCGTCGATATATGCAAGATGTTGATATTTTGACTATCTTCGCAGACGTATAAAATGGTTATTATGGTAATAAATATAAACGGGATAAATTTTGAGCTCGACGCATCCGACCGGTGTGCAGCGGTTGTAAAGGGCGATTATAGCGGGGCGGTAACCGTCCCTGCGGCGGTGCAGTACGATGGGGTCGAGTATTATGTCTCGGCGGTGGGCGAGGCGGCTTTTGCCTCGTGCGCGGGGCTGCAATCGGTAGCCCTCCCCGAGAGTGTCAGAGCCATCGGCGCATCGGCTTTTAAGGGGTGCGAGGCTCTGCACAGTGTCGCGCTTGCCGATAAGGTTCTTATCATCGGCAACGGAGCCTTTGCGGGCTGCACGGCGCTTGTCGGCATCAGACTGCCCGAGTATCTTGTGGGCATCGAGGCCTCGCTTTTCGATGGTTGCACGGCGCTCGAATGGGTCGAAATTGGCAGCAGCATCGACATTGTCGATGAGTATGCTTTCTGCGGCTGCGAGGCGCTGCGCGAGATTATCCTGCCCGAGGGCGTTAAGAGCATCGGCTCGTGGGCTTTTCGTGGCTGTAAGGCTTTGCGCCGGGTGGTGCTTCCCCCGAGCATCGGGGCTATAAACAAGGGCGCTTTTTGGGAGTGCGAGGCGCTTGAGGAGTTTACCCTGCCCCCTTGTGTGAATATCCTTGAGCAGGGCCTTCTTGCAAAGTGCGTGTCGCTGAAAAAGGTTGATATTCACGATGGGGTGCTCAGCGTCGGATACGGTGCTTTTTACTATTGTCTGTCGCTCGCCGAGGTTCATCTGCCCGCCTCGTTGCAGTCGGTCGAGGAACAGGCCTTCCGCGGATGTACGGCCCTGAGACGTCTGCAAATTGATGCCGAGGCTGCCCCTATGTGCAGTCGCGACATTGCCGACGCATCAGTGTATGCCAACGCCGTGCTTTATGTGCCGCAGGGGTGTGTGGGCGAGTATGGCTTTGCGCGCGTATGGAATAAATTCGAGAATGTCGAGGAGATATAACCCGTCTCTCCTCTTTGAAGACCGCGCGGATGTTTTTTTATGTGTCCGCGCTGTTTTTTTTGCCTCGGATATTTAGCGGATAGCAGGGGTTTTGAGCCCGCAGTGGAACCTTACAGTGAACAAGAGTCAATAAGCAATTTTCCACTTACAGGAACAGTTGCATATAATACGCACAAAAGATAACTTTTAATTTATTGCACCATAAAAAAGAAATTCAATGTAGGTACGATTGTTTTAAGGAAAAAGTGCGAGGTATGTTTAACCGCTACTTAGACGCTTGTTTACAAGCGACTAAGTGAGGGCGGTCCGCAGCACCCTTAA
>JAFQVS010000074.1 GCA_017407905.1 Bacteroidaceae bacterium
AATATGTCTCAAAAATATGTGGAAATTTGGGAACCATCAAAAAGCAGTCTGAAAGTGTTAAATTTTAGAATATACTGATAATTAAAGGTTTATACTTGGTTATTTCTGAATAGTTTTGGTTGTTTGGGACTTCTAAATACATTGATAAAACGCACCTACTTCGATGCTTGTTACACTGTTAGGAATCTCAACGCTTGTAAGGCTGCTGCAATACTCAAACGCCCAATTTCCTATGCTTGTTACACTATAAGTGATACTATTATAAGTAACACTTGCGGGGATTGTTACTGCGCCGGTATATTTGTTGCTACCGCTTGTTACCTCAACGGTTTTATCCTCAGAGGATAAAATGTTGTAGTAAATTCCACCAACCTCAAAATCCGCGGCACTTGCCACTGTGCAACAAAGCAGTAACAGGGCCGTCATTAGTTTCTTTAAGTAATTTTGTTTCATAATTCTTATTTGTTAAATGTTATACATAATCATACACAAACAACCAACTGCACCCTGCGGCGCAGTTGGTTATATAAGAGCATATTACGTAACAATGTTACATAATACGCTAATTATCAAATAGTTATATTCAAATATGGGGGGGGGGGGGTAATTTGTGGCACCGACACAATGAGGCTCGCCGCATCGGCGTGCAGCGGGTGTGTGTTAATATTTTGCGTCGGCAATAACATAATATATATACAGCGTTTTTTGCAGAATTTTGAACAAGCACATAATGTGCCCTAAAATTGCGCCGCAAAGTTAGCTAAAATATTGTAAAAAAAATCAAAAGAACGAAAAAAGTTACCCTGCAATAAAAAAGAGCAGACTTTAAAAGGCCCGCTCATTCATATAATAAAATTATACCTACTTAAAAAATGCCCATTAACTGCGCGGCCTCTGCAACAAGATGGAGACAATAACCGCAAGGCCTATGCACATTGGATAGTAAAGATTGGGAATAATCTCAAGAGGCGACACCGACGCAAGCCCCGAGGCCATAAGCAGCTGCGCGCCATAAGGCAGGACACCCTGAACAAAGCACGAGGTTGTGTCAAGCAGGCTAGCCGTCCTACGCGGCACAATACCGAATTTATGCGAAATATCGCGCGAAATTTCACCGACCGTCAGGATGGCAATGGTATTATTGGCCGTACAGACATTGGCAAGCGCCGTAAGCAGACAGATAGAGGCCTCGGCCACCCTGCGCGAGCGTATGCGCAGCGTAACGATGCGGATAAGAAAATCCATTCCACCATTTATGCGCACAATCTCAAGCAGTCCGCCCGCAAGCATAGTAACTATAATAAGCTCGCACATTGACGAAATACCCGCGCCGCAGGCGGTAAAAAAACCAATAACGTCCATATTTCCGCAGCACAGCCCGATAATACCCGCAATAAGCAGGCCCAAAATAAGCACCAGCAGCACATTGACGCCAAAGAGCGCCGTTGCAATAACCACAAGATAGGGAATAACCTTTACAAAATCGGCAAAGGAAATTTCGGGCGCGACAGCATCGGCAAACGAAGCACCGCTAAAGGCATAAATCAACAGCACAACAAACGCCGCAGGAAGCACCAATCGTATGTTAGAGTGGAATTTAGAGCGCATCGAGCAGCCCTGCGTCTGCGTGGCCACAATCGTAGTGTCTGAGATAAACGACAGATTATCGCCAAAGAACGCACCACCCACGACAATTGCCACAAGCCACCCCACACTGCAATCCATCTGCGCCGCCAGCTGCGTTACGACAGGCGTAAGCGCCACGATTGTACCCACCGACGTACCGATGGACATTGAGATAAAGCAGGCCGCCACAAACACTCCCGCCGGCAGAAAATTCCCCGGGACAAAATGCAGCGTAAAATTGACCGTCGCATCGACAGCCCCCATAGCCTTAGCCACCGCCGCAAAAGCCCCCGCAAGTACAAAAATCCACACCATATACATAATGCGAGTGTCGGCCGCACCGCGCGAGAAATTATCAATGCGCTCGGCGAGCGTATTTCCGCGAGTAATTGCAATTGCATACACCGATGCCACCACAAAAGCCACTGCAATGGGGATACGATAAAAGTCGCCTGCCACAATCGAGCCCACAAGATATATAACCAGCAGCACCACCACAGGCGATAGGGCCAAAAGGCCCCGCATCACATTTTTTCCGAACATAATTATTTATATAACAAGAAGATACAAGGAATTTTAGAAAGGTCGGGCACAGAGCCTCGCCACTCTTTCAGCGTGCGAGTGCGCACATACTCATCGGCGCAGGTAAGATTGGCCGCTATGCAGAGCTTCGTCTGCGGACGGCAATTCTTTATAATATCCTCGAGAATTTTACCGTTGCGATAAGGCGTCTCGATGAAGAGCTGCGTCTGCTGCTCGTTATAAATGCGCTGTTCGAGCTGTTTCAGACGGCGAGCACGCTCGTCGGGCTTTATGGGCAGATAGCCGTGAAAGGCGAAGCTCTGTCCGTTGAACCCCGATGCCATCACCGAGAGAATTATGCTCGACGGGCCCACAAGAGGCACCACCTTCAGCCCTTTGCGCTGCGCAATTGCAACAACGTCGGCGCCCGGGTCGGCAACGGCGGGACAGCCCGCCTCGGATATTACCCCCACTGAGTGCCCGTCGTAGAGCGGTTGCAGATAGCCCGCAATATCCTCGGGCGCAGTGTGCTTGTTAAGCTCGTAGAATTGCGAACCGTCAATATCGAATTTCGGGTCGGCCTGACGCAGAAAGCGTCGTGCCGTGCGCACATTCTCGACAATAAAATGTCGTATGCCCGAGATAATCTCAATATTATGCGCCGGAAGCACCTTATCGAGCGGAGTGTCGCCCAGCGTTACCGGCAGAAGATACAATGCTGTCTCCATACTATTTTAATCTATGTTTTTCAAAAACGCCACAAGGCCACATTCGTAGGGGTGGTCGAGGTAAATAACCTGCGCATTTTTCGGTCGGTGCAACAACAGTCGTGCAACGATAAGAAAATCCCCCGCACCGGCAAGAATCATAAACTGCGACACAAAGAACAGCGGTTCCCACCCCGTTATTATAGCAATTATTCCCGGCAAAAAGCCCAAGATAATGGTAGGCATAAGTGCCCCCCAAAAATATTGTTTTTTAGTCAAAGGCGATGAACAGGTGCAATAAGGGGTAAGCGCCTGCCATATTACTCCATACTCGATACTTTTACGTCCATCGGGCGCAAAGTAGCCCCAAGTAATGCCGTGAATGGCCTCGTGCACCACTATCAGCAATAAAAAAATTAAAAGAAAAAGCAGTGGCGCGTAGGGCAAATATACCGACCTTAGTGAAAAATCATTAAACAAGAAATAGGAAAACATAAAGAGAAAATTCACAGGCAAGGCAATAAAAACACTCAACAGATTTATCTGTAAGACCGAAAAGGAGAGATTCTCCATTCGATAGCCTTCAGTCTCCATTGTGCTGCATTTTTCGAGGAATTTCTCTTTGCGTCGCTGCTCGGCAGCCGATAATTTACGCTCTTTTTTGCTCATAGTAATATTATTTTAGTTGGGTAAACTGTTTGCAGCGACAAGCATAGTAGCGCCACAGGATAGAGAATCGTCCGCGCTGCGGAATCTCGGCGAGCCGCGTAGCGGCAATATTCTCCTCTCTTTTTTTGTCATACCGCTCCTTTATGCTGTTAAACTCGCGCCGAGCCTCGCGCACAGCCTTATAGTCGGCCACACTGCCCGAGAGCAGGAATTTCAGCGCCGCCACATAATCGAGCAGCGTGCGCACACGCATCACCCCCGCAAGCTCCTCGTGCGGCAGATTCTTATAGAGCATCAGCAGATTATTGCGGAAATTGAGAAAGGTCTTTCGCGGATTTTTGTAGTTGAGCGTGGCCCCTCCGACGTGATACACCACACTCGCGGGCACACACACAATGCGCCGGCCGCGCGCCCTTAATCGCCAGCAGAGGTCAATCTCCTCCATATGAGCAAAAAAGGTGCCGTCCAGCCCGCCGACAGCGCGAAAATCCTCGGCACGAATCATAAGCGCCGCGCCCGTCGCCCAGAAAATATCGCAGAGGGAGTCATACTGCCCCCTATCCTCCTCGACAGTATCGAAGATTCGTCCGCGGCAGTAGGGGTAGCCGTAACGGTCGATGAAGCCCCCCGCCGCCCCCGCATACTCGAAATGTGTCCTGCGCTTATAGTCGCGCAGTTTGGGCTGGCAGGCCGCAATTGCAGTGTCGGCCTCCATTGCTTCGAGCATCGGCGCGAGCCACCCCTCCGTTACCTCAACGTCCGAGTTTAGGAGCACAAAATAATCGGCCTCGACACTTTGCAAGGCACGATTATACCCCTCGGCAAAGCCCCAATTTTTTTGTAGCTCGATGAGGGCAACCGACGGAAACTCGCTGCGCATAAGCGCCACCGACTCATCGGTCGAAGCATTATCGGCAACAATCACCTGCACCTCGGGGCCGCTCGCGGCAATCACCCCGGGCAGAAACCTGCGCAGCATCTGCGCGCCATTGTAATTTAATATAACTATTGCGACCTTTGACATAGCCTCAGCCTAAAATCTCGTCAACAAGCAGCGCCGAGCCATCGTCGTTGAATCCGCCCAGACGCACGCGCACCGTGTTATTCACAAATGCCCTGTTATAAGGCATCTCGACACGAATATAATTCTCGGTGAACCCGCCCATCGGCATTCCCTGACGAGGCTTCTCGAACAGCACTACAGCCTCGCGTCCGCAGTAACGCTCGTAGAAGGCACGACGCTTCTGCTCGCTCAACTCAATGAGCAGACGACTGCGACGGTGCTTCTCGGCAGGCGGCACGGCCCCTGCAATTTTCAGAGCCTGTGTGCCGGGACGTTCCGAGTAACTAAAGACGTGCAACTGCGAAACATCGAGTCCCTTAATAAAATTATAAGCTTTCTCGAAAAGTTCCTCACTCTCGCCTCTTGTGCCCACAATAACGTCCACGCCGATGAAAGCATCGGGCAGACGACGGCGCACAGTGGCTATCTTATGCGCAAAAAACTCAGTGTCGTAGCGGCGGTGCATAAGTTTCAGAACCTCGTCGCTGCCCGCCTGAAGCGGAATGTGAAGATGAGGCATAAAACTGCGCGACGATGCCATATAATCAATAATCTCGTCGGTAATAAGATTCGGCTCGATTGACGATATTCGGTAGCGCTCAATACCCTCTACCCCGTCAAGAGCCTTTACAAGCGAGACGAAACTCTCGCCCGTCGTCTTTCCAAAATCGCCTATATTCACGCCCGTGATAACAATCTCCTTACCGCCCTCCTCGGCCGCTTTTCGTGCCTGCTCCACCAACGAAGCTATCTCGGGATTACGGCTGCGTCCGCGGGCAAAGGGGATTGTACAGTAGGTACAGAAATAGTCGCAGCCATCCTGCACTTTCAAGAAATAGCGCGTGCGGTCGCCTCGCGAGCAGGAAGGCACAAAATTACGCACATCCTTCGTAGGACGGGCATACCACTCCCCCTCGCCCTCGTGCTTTTGCAACGCGCCTAAGTGCTCCAAAATATCACCCTTGCGCTCGATGCCCAACACCACGTCAACGCCCAATTCGCGGGCCAATTTCTCGGGCGAGAGCTGTGCGTAACAACCCGTTACCACCACGAATGCCCCCGGATGCTGTCGCACCAGCTTATGAATAGCCTGTCGGCACTTTTTCTCGGCCTCTTGCGTAACGGCGCAACTATTAACGACACAAATATCAGCCTGCTCGCCTCGTCGTGCGGTGCGAATACCCGCCTCTTGCAGCGTCCGCTCGATAGTCGCCGTCTCCGAAAAATTCAGTTTACAGCCCAATGTATAATAGACCGCCTTTTTATCCTTAAAAACCGAGTAGTCAATCATATAGATTATTTGTTATTTAGTGGTAATTTAAAACGCTGCGAAAATAACACCTTTTTTCGAGAAACAACAGAAAAGCCGCAAACAAGTTGCGGCTTTTCTGTAATTATAGACACCCGTTATAAGGGAATAATTCTCGAATAAAAAAAGAAGTCGTAGAACCGCAATCCCAAAAGCAGACACACTGCGCGGAGATTGCAAGTTCTAAAGAAACTTCTTTAATTGTTTAAATTTTACTTAGCGGGCTCGTTGGGGATAACCTCAGTTGCAACATTGCCACCGTTCTCTGCGCTGGGAGCAGCAGCGGGAAGTACCTCTGTTGCAGCAGCGGGAACTATGTCAGTAGCAACAATCTCCTCAGCGGGAGCTGCCTCGTTTGATGATGCGTTTGAGCCACAAGCTGTCATAACAAGAGCCAAGCCGGCTACATAAATAAAATTCTTCATAACAACAAATAAAGTTTAATTCTCGCCTACTCCCTTTATAGCGTTTCGGCAACCTCTCTCTTGAAAACGGGTGCAAAGGTACAACAATTTATTTAAACTTGAATACATTTATTTACTTTTTTTAATATCAATCAATTATTTTTTTCATATTTGAGCTAAAGCTCTAATATTTTCTGCACTCGCTTTGTAAAATATCGAAGTGAACTTCATATTTTCCGCTCGTTTGTTGCTATATTTGTCGCATAGGCGCTATTTTTTGTCAAAAACACAGCCTCTATAAGCAAAATAAGTCCACAAAAAACTGAATAATAAAATATTAGTGGCGCAATTATTGAAAATTGCGCCACTAATATTCTCACCCTCCGACGGCCGAGGAGCACGCCCAAAGGCTCGCAGTTAAAAAACCTTATTACAAGAGTATTCGATAGCTTCTTTTTCCTGTCGCATCCTTTACAACCACAATATAGGCAGCAGTGGGCAGTTTATCGGCTGTGAGCAGCAGACGCTCACAGGCAGCGTCGGCAACAGCCTGTCCCAATTTCACGCCACCAAGGTTATAAAGCTCGACCACCGTGCCGGCAGCAAAATTACACTCGCACAGCACACCGCCATCGACCGCCGAGAAGCGACACTGCGTGCGCACCTCATCGACACTCGTATCCTCCTTGCTCAGGGGCGTAAAGCGCAAAGTATAAGAGTATTTCTTACCGCTCATAATCTGATACTCGGCAAGCGTGCCTGTATTTACGCCGCAGCTACCGTTACCGATGCCTCGCTGCGCGCAATCGAAATGAGCGTAAATGTTACCCGGGGTAAGTTCCCACGCGTGTGTCGCAGCCTTTAGTTTGGCATCATCGTAGTAAAGCGCCGAGAAGGCAACATCGCCCTCGGTCTCTACTCTGATTCCGTTGCCCGTGACGGGGTCGATGAGGGTAAGGTCGCGCAGATTCTCGCGGTTACCCATACTCTGAGGCTTGGGATAGGGCTCGAACATATCGGCAACGGTGGTTGTGTAACGTCCCAGCAGCGAGCCTGTCTTGCGGTCGGTGTAATTCTCCCACGGGCCGCGGGCGTAATACTCGAGAGTACTGAAATTCTCGGGAAATTCCATTCCCAATCCCACACGACGCACATTATTTACCAGCACCGAGTAGGTTGCGTCAAGCTCGACGGCACCGTTGTTATATACCTTATAATTCCATACATAGTCGCAGTTGCGCCCACCCTCGGCTTTCACGGTCAGACGAACATAGTCGCCCTTCTCCTCGACGATGGTCAGTGTGCGTGTGCCCACCCCGCTTGCAGACGAGTAGTTACTCTCGGTGGGGCCGTCATTCTCGACCCAACGGTAATTTTCGTACTCGGGAGCCTTAGCCAATCGCTCCACGCCATCGACAACCCACGAGTAGAAAAGGCCTGTATTTGTAAATTTCACCGACACGCGGCTGTTCTTAATGTCGTATATATAAGGATTGGTCTTATTATCGACCGTCAGAGGCTCGGCAGCCACCGCTACCGACGGCAGCGTCGCGGGACGCTCGCGCAGAGTATATTGTGCAGCGGCTATCGAGTAGTCGGCATCGGCCCACGACTGTGCCTCCTTCAGACAAATATCCACATTGAGGAGCACCTCGGCGTCTCCCTCGGGAAGGGTGTACGTAAGGGGCAGAGTAACAAAGGCATCGGGGGCAGTGGCAGGAATCTCGACGCGCCCCTCCTCGACCTCTACTCCATCGACAAGAATCGCATAGCGCAGATAGAAATTATCGAGCGAGAGGAAGGCGTACTTATTCTGAATCTGCAAGCGCTTGGCAGTTTTTGAGAAATTCTTGAATTTTATATGCTGATAGACGCTCTTAACCTCGGTGAGTTCGGGGCTCCACGCACGGTCGGCCGACACAAGGCCGTTGTTCACGAAATTACCCTGATGAGGGCCGGGATAGTCGCTGCCCGTACGATACTTATTCACGCCATCGACCTTAAAATTGCCATTCTTAATATCCTCGGCATCATAAATAGACTGATCGACAAAGTCCCATATACAACCGCCTATTCCGTAGGTGCTGCTCTCGATAATATCCCAATACTCTTTAAGGTTACCAACGGCGTTACCCATTGCGTGGGCATATTCGCACATAAAATAGGGTTGTTTGCGCCAATTGTAGTTGGCCTCGCTGTTGCATTTAGAGGTGTTGGGATACATTACCGACCACAGGTCGCTGTGCTCGGTGCCTCCGCGTGTGGCACCCTCGTAGTGTATGATGCGATTATCTATTGCACGCACCGCCGCGTATGTGTGGCCGAAATTCTTTCCGCCGCCACTCTCGTTACCCAAGCTCCAGAAGATTATCGAGGGGAAATTGCGTCCGCGATAAACCATTCGCACCGTGCGGTCGATATATTGATCGCGCCAGCTATCCTCGTTGGTTATTCCGCCCCTCTCGCCTGCGGCGTCCCAATTGCGATGGCATTCGAGATCGGCCTCATCCATACAGTAAAGGCCGAAATAATCGAACATCGAGTACATTTTGGCCTGACGCGGATAGTGGCTGTTGCGGATTGTGTTCATATTGGCCTGCTTCATCATTTTGACATCGGTGAGCATTGTCTCGACGTCTATCGAGCGACCGTGCACGGGGTGAGTATCCTGTGTATTTGCTCCCTTGAACAGGATTTTCTGCCCGTTGATATAAACAAGGCCGTTATTTATCTCAATGTGTCGGAAGCCATATTTTGTCGAAAAGACGTGCTCCTCGTTGCCGGCCGCATCTTTCTGTGCCACGGTAACAGTGTAGAGGTTAGGCGTCTCGGCCGTCCACGCCAGCAGCGACGAGAGGCCCTCGAAGCTCACATTTCCCACCTTTTCCTTTTCGCCTGCCGCAAACTCAAAAGAGAGACTCTTTGTGGCAACTATCGAGCCGTCGGGGGCGATAAGCGCCACCTCGACACTCTTTGCGGCAGCCTCGGCGCCGCGATTATCCATCGTAAGTTCCACGTTCATACTGCCCGCCGTGTATTTCTGCGCCGCATCCAGCGTGCTTGTTATATAGTGGTCGCGCACAAAAGTCTCGGGCGTTGCAAAAAGATAAACGTCGCGGTGGATACCACTCATATGCCACATATCCTGACCCTCAAGATACGAACCGTCGCTCCAGCGGAACACCTGCACCGACACATTATTCTCGCCCTTACGCACAGCCGCGGTAACGTCAAATTCCGCCTCGTTGTTTGCACCCTGAGTGTAACCCACATATTTTCCGTTCACCCACACAAGCGCCGCGCTGTAGATTCCGTCGAAATGCAGGAACACACGCTTACCGTCCCAATTCTGCGGCAGCTCGAAATTACGACGATACGACGCCACAGGCTTCGGCAGCCCGCTGTTCATAACAATGAAAGGCGGATTATTTGCAAACGGATAGTTAACGTTTATATAATAAGGTTCGCCGTAACCCTTCATCTCAAGACACGAGGGCACCGAGATTGTATCCCAGCCGCTCACGTCAACGCCGTCGCCCCAAAAATCATCCTCACCGGGACGGTCGTTCACATCCTCGACCCAATTAAGTCTCCACACACCGTTGAGCGACAGATAGTTGCTGCTCTTGGGGGTGAGCCACGGAAAATTATAACGCTCATCGGCCATCATCTCCTTTGTCGATGGGTACGAGGCATACGAAGCGCGTCCCCGCTCCTTATTCTCCTCGAAGATAGTCTCATCCTCCCAATAAACAGGCTGCGGCAGATTATCGGGAGTAACCTTTGTCAGCCTGAAATAAGAATTTTGTGCAGTGGCCGAGGTGCTCATTTTCACCATATTACCCGAGACAACAAAATAATACTCGGTGCCCCAAGTACCGCCCGAGAGGCCCTTTAACTGATAAATTCCCGGCTCATTCTCGACGGGAGTTATATAGACATATTGATTGGCGTTACTGTACGAGGGGTCCCACAAAAGAGGCACCTTCGAGCCACCCAATGCCATATCGACTGCCTTACCGTCGAACGGGTTATAGAGCTGAAAATAGGAGACATTATCCTCGGCGCGACGCAGCTGCCAGATAAAATCGTCATAATCCTCGTCGGGGCAAGCGTCGGCAAAGATACGCGCATCGTTGGCGTTTACTCCGCGGTCGTTGAGCGAATAGCCCGTTGCCACGTGAGTGAGAATATAGTGCTGCGAAGCCACGGGAAAGACAATATCGCACTTTTTCTTTAAATCGACAAGGCGAAAATAGGTATTCTCGCTCTCAAGATTATCGTCAAGAGCAAGCTGAGCAGTGCCGTCCGAGGTTACTGCCGCCCCGCGGTCAGAGGCATTAAGCAACTGCACTACCCCCTCCTTCGCATCAATCAATTTAACATAAAAAATCTGATTCGACGAAGCAGTAACGCTCCACTGCAACAGAGAGCCCGGCGCCGACGAAATAAGAGCCATATCAGCCACAACGCCACACTCCTCGTTATAAATCATAAAGAGAGGCTCCTCATCGGACACCGACACAAAAGCCCACTCCTGCCCCGCCGAATTTTCGTCAACGGCAGCCATAAAAATCTCGGTACCAAGCTCTCGACTATCGCCATTAGTCATTGCAAGGCCATCCACCACACTTTCGATGCGATAGACGCTCCCATCGACGGGAAAATCGGCAGCCTGCGCAAACGCACAGACGCCACACAAAAGAAGCGCCGCGAGCGCCCCTCTGAACAAAAAAATATTCTTCCTCATATAATACAAATTTTAATTATCCGTTCAAAAAAAGCAGATACACTTTACCCGCATAATATCGCAAAGGTAGCATTTTTTCGCTATCATCACAATTATTTACGTTAAAAAGCAGTTTAAATTCTTAAAAAAATATTTTATATAGAAGCCTTAAATTGCTCATTAAGCAAAAAAAGAGTAAATTTGCAAACATTTAAACCTTTTTCTGCATAAAAACAGAATATTTTCAAATATTCCATCACAAACAGAGACACAAAATAAAACACAATAAAGTATGAAAAGACATTCAGTAATTATGGCAGCAATGTTTATGGCAACAGCCGCAATAACATCTTGCAGCGAGAGTGGCGACAACAACCAAGCGCCCATCATCGGCAAAAAGCAGATGAAAATAGAGAATCGTCGCCTCACCCCCGAGGCCCTGTGGGCAATGGGACGCATAGGCGCAGTGAGCGTATCGCCCGACGCACAGAGCGTCGTTTACGGCGTCAGCTATTATAGTGTCAAGCACAACAAGAGCCACCACACACTGCACATTATGAGTGCCGACGGCACAGGCAGCAAGCTGCTCACCACCACCGCAGCCAACGAGACAAGCGCCGCGTGGATAAAGGGCGGCACCAAGATAGCCTTCCTCTCGAACGAGGGCGGCAGCAATCAAGTATGGGAGATGAACCCCGACGGCACCGGCCGCAAACAGCTCTCGCACGAGACGAGCGACATTGAGGGCTTCCTCTTCTCGCCCGACGAGACAAAAGTAGTACTCATAAAGCGCACAAAGATAAAAGAGAGCACAGCCGACATTCACCCCGACCTTCCCCTTGCCAAAGGCTTCGTCGTTGACGACCTTATGTACAAACATTGGGACGAGTGGATAACCGACGCCCCCCACCCCTTTATCGCCACATTCGACGGCAGTGCAATAGCCACCGGCGGTAAAGACCTGCTCGAAGGCACCGCCTACGACTGCCCCAACCGTCCCTTCGGCGGTACCGAGCAGCTTGCGTGGAGCCCCGACAGCAAAAAACTCGCTTACGCCTGCAACAAAAAGACAGGCCGCGATTACAGCGTCAGCACCGACACCGACATTTATCTGTTCGATTTTGAGAGCAATGAGACACAGAATCTGTGCAAATTAGACGCCGCCCGCTCGAACTACGGCTACGACACAGCCCCCACCTTCTCGCCCGACGGCAAGCACCTTGCGTGGCTCAGTATGAAGCGCGACGGCTACGAGAGCGACCAGAATCGTCTGTGCATTATGAACCTCGCAAGCGGCGAGCAGAAATACATCAGCGAGAAGCCCTTCGACAGCAACGTCGATAGCTACTGCTGGGCCGAGGACGCATCGAGCCTCTACTTTACAGGCGTATGGCACGGCGCATCAATGATATACAACATCAGCCTCGATGGCAAGCTCACCCGCCTCACCGACGGCGACTACGACTACACCTCGGTAGCCACCCTCGGAGGCAAGCTCATCGCCACCCGTCAGAGTATGAGCTCGGCCACTGAGATTTTCTCAATGGAGCCCACAGCCGGTGCCACCGTCAGCCAGCTGACACAAGAGAACAAACACCTATACGACCAGATGGACTTTGGAAAGGTCGAGGCACGTTGGTGCACCACTACCGACGGCAAGCAGCTGCACTCTTGGGTAATATATCCCCCGCATTTCGACCCCAACAAAAAATACCCCACCCTGCTCTTCTGCGAGGGTGGCCCGCAATCGCCCGTCAGTCAATTCTGGAGCTTCCGCTGGAATTTCCAGATAATGGCAGCCAACGACTATATAATCATCGCCCCCAACCGTCGCGGCCTTCCCGGGTTCGGCCTTGAGTGGAACGAGAAAATCAGCGGCGACTACGGCGGTCAATGTATGCAAGACCTCTTTGCAGCCATCGACGACCTGTGCAAAGAGCCCTACGTCGATACCAACCGATTGGGCTGCGTAGGCGCCAGCTTCGGCGGATACACAGCAATGTGGATGGCCGGACACCACGAGAAGCGCTTCAAGGCCTTCATCGCCCACGACGGATTCTTCAATATGGAGCAGCAATATTTCGAGACCGAGGAGAGCTGGTTCACCAATTGGGACCTCGGCGGTGCCCCCCACGAGAAAAACACAAAGACACAGCACTCCTACGCAAACTCGCCCCACAAATTCGTCGATAAATGGGATACCCCCATCCTGCTCATCCACGGCGACCTCGACTACCGCATCCTCTCGTCGCAGTCAATGGCAGCCTTCAACGCCGCGAAGCTCAAGGGAGTACCCGCGCAGCTGCTTCTGTTCCCCGACGAGAACCATTGGGTGCTTAAACCTCAGAACGGCATACTGTGGCAGCGCACATTCTTCTCGTGGCTCGACAAATGGGTAAAGAGCGCAAAGTAACATAAACAAACACTATACATAAAAAACCAACAATGACAACAACACAAAAGATACAGAAAAAGCTGAACGACTCAAAAGCAATGCGCTGGAGCGCCCTATTCATCGTCTCGTTCACAATGATGATAGCCTATTTCTTCACCGACGTAATGGGCCCCCTTGAGACACCTCTGACCACAAAAGGCAGCGTAGTATATTTCGAGGACGGTACCTACCTCTCGGCCGATTCGCTGTCAAAAATAGCCGTAACATCGGTTGACACCGAGAACATAAACGCTGGCGACGAGTATCAGATAAAATACAGCGACAACAACAATAACCTCATCGAAAAGAGTTGCGTTGTAAAGACAACCATCAAAGGCCTCGGCTGGGGAAGC
Source organism: Bacteroidaceae bacterium (assembly GCA_017407905.1). Classification (GTDB taxonomy): domain Bacteria; phylum Bacteroidota; class Bacteroidia; order Bacteroidales; family Bacteroidaceae; genus HGM04593. The sequence continues at coordinate 13,817 of JAFQVS010000074.1, forward strand.
GACGATTACGGAATATTCTCGGGCGCATACGGATACATCAACGTATTCCTGCTGATGCTGTTTTTTGGCGGACTTATCCTCGACAAAATGGGCGTACGCTTCACCGGACTTATGAGCACCGGCCTGATGTTCCTCGGTGCAGCCATTAAGTGGTACGCCGTGAGCAACAGCTTCGAGGGCGAACTCTTCGGGCTGCCCACACAAGTAGTTGTTGCCTGCTTAGGCTTTGCCATCTACGGCGTCGGCGCCGAGATTGCCGGAATCACCGTAACAAAGGTCATTGCAAAGTGGTTCACAGGCCACGAGCTTGCTCTTGCAATGGGCCTGCAAGTAGCACTCGCCCGAATAGGAACAGCCTGCGCACTATTCTTCTCGCTACCCATTGCCCAAGCATTTGGAATAGTGGCATCGCCCGTACTCTTTGGAGCCTCGGCACTGTGCATAGGAATGCTCTCGTACATTGTATATTGTGTGATGGATAAGAAACTCGACGCCTCGTCCATCCAACAGACCGACAGCGCCAGCGAGGAGCAATTCAAGCTGAGCGACCTGAAAGTAATCTTCTGCAACAAAGGATTCTGGCTCATCACACTGCTGTGTCTTATGTTCTACTCGGCAGTGTTCCCCTTCCTTAAGTTTGCCACCAACCTTATGATTATAAAGTACAATGTCAACCCCGAGCTTGCAGGCGGAATCCCCGGCATTCTGCCCTTCGGCACAATACTGCTGACCCCGCTCTTTGGTTCGCTCTACGACAAAGTGGGCAAAGGCGCAACACTTATGATTTGTGGTTCGGTGCTTCTGACCATCGTCCACATACTGTTTGCAATGCCCCTGCTCAACGAAGGCTGGTTCGCAGTTATAGTAATGGTACTGTTGGGCATAGCATTCTCGCTTGTTCCGTCGGCAATGTGGCCTTCCGTTCCCAAGATTATCCCGATGAAGCAATTAGGCTCGGCATACGCAATAATATTCTACATTCAGAATATTGGCCTCTCGATGGTTCCCGTGCTCATTGGTAATGTGATAATGAACAACACGACAAACGGCGTAACCGACTACACAATCCCGATGACAATATTTGCTGCGTTCGGATTGGTGGCAGTGCTTCTTGCGGTGCTTCTAAAGAGCGTTGACAAGAAAGAGGGCTACGGACTCGAAAAGAAGAATATGCAGTAAAATTAGAAACCACTTAATTATGCCCCTAAAATCTCCATAGCTCTTTTAGATAAATTTTAAACATCTTTTAGAAACATTACAAGAGGCCGACTGAAAGTCAAAATACAGCTTCTAAAAAGCGATATTATTAGCACCTCTATCTAAGAACGATTGCAAATATTCGACTCATAGGCTGATAAAACAACTTTAAAGGTCAACCTCTTGTATATGTCTCTAATCATCAAAACTAATAGTGATTTCAAATAACCGTAGTTCTTTTAAATATGATTTTTAATTCATTCCAATTTTTGTGGTTATTTCCAATTATATTTATAGTATATTATATATGTAATAGCATTGTAGGTAATAAGAAGCAGAGTAAATTAAGCAATTATCTATTACTTATTATCTCTTACCTATTATATTTACAATGGAACCCGGCTTGCACATTAGTACTTCTTGGAGTTACATTATGTACCTATTTTGGTGCAATATTTATAGAGGAGAAAGAAAGACAGAAAAAAAGAATCATTGCATTTATTACACTCATATTAGGTACATTTCCTCTTTTATTCTTTAAATACTACAATTTTATTTCTAGTAGCATAAATGAGGGCTTTGCTTATTTAGGAATAGAAATAGGTTTGAATGGTATTAACCTTGCTATCCCCTTAGGGCTATCTTTCTACACTTTTCAAGCAATCGGCTACGTAAGCGATGTATATTCAAAAAAAGTCAAAGCAGAACGCAATCTGCCCGACTATATGTTATTCATAGCATTCTTTCCTCAAATATTTTCGGGCCCCATAAGTAAAGCCTCATCACTATTACCACAAATAAAAGCCAACCGAAATTTCGACTATTTACAGGCCGTTCAAGGACTTAAATGGTTGCTATGGGGCTTCTTTATGAAAGTATTCGTTGCAGACCGGTTGGGCCTTTATGTAGATACAGTTTATAGCAACTACGAATATTACAGCGGAGGCACCTGTTTTTTAGCCAGCCTATTCTACTCATTACAAATATATTGCGACTTTGCCGGATATTCACTTATGGCAATAGGCGTAGGCAGCCTGCTTGGATTTAATCTAATAAACAACTTTAACAGGCCCTATTTTGCACAAAGCGTTACCGAATTTTGGCACAGATGGCACATTTCACTCTCTTTATGGCTGAAGGATTATATATACATACCACTTGGAGGCAGTCGATGCAGTAAATTGAGAAGCTACCTAAACATACTTGCAACATTCTTGGTTAGTGGTATTTGGCACGGAGCAAACTTAACATTTATTGTATGGGGAGGTATTCACGGACTTCTTCAGATTGCAGAAAAATTCCTCGGCCTTCATAAGAGAAACAGCAGGGGTATAATTAAAGCCTTTAGAATTCTTCTTACCTTCCTTATTATAGATATTGTGTGGATATTCTTCAGAATGCCAACTATAAGTTCGGCCATTGACGTATGTAGAAAGATATTTACCGACTTTGGCGGAGAATTGTATAAATCGACAAATACAAGTTTCTTCCTTATGCTTTTGGGAGTTACGATGATACTGTTAAAAGAGTTTTTTGACGAATATTTCCCCAAACGCTTAAGATTATTCGACAATAAGAGTATAATTGTAAGATACACGTCATATCTTATAATTTTATCCCTTATACTTCTGTTCGGTGTTTTTGACTCCACACAATTTATATACGTAAGTTTCTGATTATGAAAAGATTTATATTAAAATTATCATTCTTTCTAATACTGCTTATTATTATTGATTATACGTTTGGAGTATTAGGCAAAAAAGCATTGGAATCGGCAACATCAGGAGACACAAAAAGAGAATATATAGTTGCGAATGGTGGTATAACTGACGAAATAGTAGTACTTGGAAGTTCGCGTGCCGTCCATCATTATCATCCTACCATTATAGAAGAAAATACCGGGCTTTCGTGTTACAATGTAGGCGTTGATGGCAATGGCATTATTCTAATGTACGGAAGGCTCAGTTTAATAATGAAATACCATACTCCCAAACTTGTAATATATGATATTACAAAAGATTTCGATTTAAATAAAAATGACAACACTAAATATCTGGGCCTTCTAAAATATTTCTATGATGATAAAACAATAAAAGAGATTTTTTCATCAGTTGACAAGCTCGAGTGCTATAAAATGTATTCAAATATGTACAAGTATAATTCAAAATTTTTACAACTTATAGCAGATAATTTCCATTCTTTCTCAACAAACATTAAAGGATATAAGCCCATACATCATACGATGGAGTACGTACCAAAAAGAAATATATCCAACCAAAAGACCGAGCTTGACAGTTTAAAAATCGGCTATTTAGAGAAACTAATCTTATTATGCAAGGATAAGAGCCAACTAATATTTGTAATATCGCCTTCCTATTTCGAAGACAATCAGGACTATTCACCTCTCATAAACTTATGCGCGAAACATAACATCTCTTTACTCGATTACGGCAAGGACACCACATTTATAGGCAAAAGAAGATTTTTTGGAGACACGGTACATATGAACAATGATGGAGCAACTGATTTTTCCCGTATCATAGCAAACGAGATTAACAAACTATTAAATAAAAACAAATAATAAAATTCGGTAGTGTTATACACTATTTGATAGTACCTCAAATATGGTTCCGGTGCTCATTGGCAATGTGATAATGAACAACACGGTAAACGGTGTTACCGACTACACAACCCCGATGACAATATTCGCTGCGTTCGGATTGGTGGCAGTACTTCTTGCAGTGCTTCTAAAGAGCGTTGACAAGAAAGGGGGCTATGGACTTGAAAAGAAAAATATGCAATAATAAGTTTCAAAGAGCAAAAAAAAACAGAGTGGATGGCATTTAAATGCCATCCACTCTGTTTTTTGCCGGCACTCACCTATCAATAGTGTACAAAAAACACCGCCTGCTCACTGTGCTGCAAAAAAAACAGCAAATTTTCTGCTCATATTCTGAAAGTTTCTTTACTTTTCCGTGTCTAAGAGAGTAGAAAAACGAATAAACCGATGGATAATATTGAAGCAAAATTCACAGCAATGGTAAAAGAGTACAGCAAGACAATATACACAGTCTGCTACTTCTTTTCCAACGACAAGGACGAGGTCAACGACCTCTTCCAAGAGATTCTGATAAACCTGTGGCGGGGATTCCCCAATTTTCGCTCCGAGAGCAGCCCAAAAACGTGGATATATCGCGTAAGCCTCAACACCTGCTGCAATGCCGAGCGTAAAAAGAGCCACACAGTATCCACAGTGCCCCTTTTAGTTGACATCGACCTATACAACGATGACGACGAGCACAGCAATCAGATTCAGATGCTATACGAGAGAATAAACCGACTCGATGTCTTTGATAGGGCAATAATTCTTCTTTGGCTGGAGAATATGAGCTATCGCGACATAGCCAACGTAGTGGGAATAAGCCTACAGAATGTTACCACCCGTTTATTTCGTATTAAAGAGCAATTAAAAAAGATGTCCAACCACTAAAAAAGAAAAAGAGTATGATACAGCAGAGCATAGACTTCAACGCGACGCAGGAGCCTAAGGAGCATTTCGAGCTACTCGACGCCGAGGGCAACAAGCAGCCCATTCTCATAAAGGAGATAAAAAAACAAGAGCCCGCGACACAGCCATCCACCGACGAGGGCGAATTAGAGAGCCTCAGAGAGCAGTTCCGTCTGCTCGATGCGAAGCTGAGCGAGCAACGCATCCTCAGCGAGGAGATTATAAACGACGCTATGCAAGAGAAGCTCTCGCACATCGAAAAATGGTATCACAACCGCTTCACAATCTCCCTTTTTACGGCGCCCGTGGTGAGCATAGTCTTCTTTTTTATGTACCTCGGGCAAGGCGCCGAGTATTGGGGCTTCAGCCTCTACATTCTTGCAGTGGCACTGTTGGAGTATTTTCTTAACAGAAGAAGCTACCGAAGGCTCGACACAAGAAAGCTCCCCTCGCTCAGTATGACCGAGGCCACAGAGAGCATCGCCCGACACAAGCAGATGCGCTCGCACATAAACAGAATAATGATAATCCCCCTTATACTGCTTATTGCTTGGACAATACTCATTGCAAGCGATTTTACGTGGAAGCCCTTTATAGCGATACTCACAGTATGCTCCATTGCAGTATCCGTAATTTGGGGAATAGGCCAAGAGCGGGCAAATAAGAAACGTCTCGAAGAAATTCTAAAGATGATAAAGAACCTGAGAGGATAGAAAAGAACACTCCCGTACGATTGTTTTTTATCGTACGGGAGTGATATTAGTTCAGCAGCAACTCCTGCGCCCTACCCTCTATGCAATCGCAAATGCGGAAATTGCGTGCAAAATTTCTGATAAACTCGAGCGAGCCCTCCGAGGGCAGATGCCTCTCCCTGCTGCGAAAAGCCTGTCGCATAACCTCATCGGTAAATGTTGAATCCTGAGTAAAAATATCGTCCATAGGCTATCTGATTTTATTGTCGTCTGATATAATAACGCAATAAAAACAAATATATTATTCCGATGGCCAATATTTTTACTAAAAAATCCGATGCCTCTTGATAAGCCTCCTATTCCAGCGTCAGAATAAGATTCTTCTCGGCTGCGATGCGTCGCATATTCAGTATGGCATATCGCATACGTCCGAGCGCAGTGTTTATGCTGGTGTTTGTTGCCTCGGCAATCTCTTTAAACGACATATTCTGATAGTAGCGCATATGCAGCACCTCGCGCTGAGAGTCGGGAAGCTCGTCGATAAGGCGGGCAACATCGTGCAGCACCTGCTCGTTCACAATTTTTGTCTCTATTGTCTCCTCGGCGAGTGTTGCGCTGTTGAGCAGGTCAAATTCATTCTCGTCATTTGAGACAACATTCTCGCTACGCTCCTGACGAAATTGGTCAATCACCAGATTGTGGGCGATGCGCATAATCCACGCCGAGAATTTACCATCCGATTGGTATCGTCCTTGTCTGAGGGTTACGATGGCCTTCACGAAAGTCTCTTGGAATATATCCTCGGCCATTTCGCGCGAACGTACTATAAAAAATATGTAGTTGTATAACCTCTCCTGATAGCGCATCAACAATACGTCGAACGCTTGGTTATTGCCATCTAAATAGAGTTTAACCAACGCATCGTCGGTCATAGTCTTCAAATTCTCCATTATACTCTTCTATTATTATTTTTGGAGTAGAAGTTTCTCGATAGGCAATAATTTTAGGTTGTTAATGATTATAATGTTTAAAATTCTCTGCTCTCGGGCCAACGGACGGAAAATTTCACCCGCAGACGGAATAATACACCCGCCCCCTTAAACAATTTATCCTTTTGTTGACACTTTTTTATCAACCGTGCAAAGAAAGAAAATAAAATCTTTCGTTCCAAATAATTTTAAATAAAAATGCCGATATTAACAATAATACCGGCATCATTACGTTACTTTCACCAAAATTTTAACACTATTTTGCGATTTTTGCCCCCTGCATATTGAATCCGCGCAAAAGGTCGGCCACAGGCATACGTTTTTTACCCTGCAATTGCACCGATAGCAGATGCACGTACCCCCCATCGACTGCAATTTTAACATAATTCTTGCCGTCGGTAAGCAGCGTGCCACGCTCTTTGTCGTGTGCAGCCTCCTCGATGCCCGCCTCATAGACCTTTAGTGCCACTGCGCCGCCGTCGGCAGTAATAATCTCGGCCCACGCAGCAGGATAAGGCGACATTCCGCGCACAAAATCATAAATAGCCTGCGCGCTCTTGTTCCAATCAATAAGGCAGGTGTCGCGGAAGATTTTCGGCGCAGGACGCAGCTCATCGGCACTCTTGTAGAGCCTCTCTTGAGGGAGCGCCTCGGCCCTACCCTCGACAATGGCCTCGACGGTGCGCATCACCGTATCGCCGCCCGTAAGCATTAGCTTATCGTGCAGTGTGCCGGCCGTGTCGGCGGGGTCGATGGGCACAATATCCTGCATAATAATATCGCCCGTGTCAATCTCGTGCTTTAAGAAGAATGTTGTAACGCCCGTCTCTTTATCGCCGTTAATTATAGCCCAATTTATGGGAGCCGCACCACGATACTGCGGTAGCAGCGACGCGTGCAGATTAAACGTCCCCAAGCGCGGCATATTCCACACGCTCTCGGGCAACATACGGAAAGCAACCACAATCTGTAGGTCGGCCCTCCACGCAGCCAGCGCCAAGAGAAAATCCTCGTCCTTGAGCGATACGGGCTGCAACAGCGGCAGATTGCTTGCGAGTGCAAATTGCTTCACCGGACTCATCAGCAGCTGAGCGCCACGCTTGTTTATCACTTTGTCGGGCATTGTAACAACGCCCACCACCTCGAATCCGCAGCCCTCATCGGCCTTTTGACGCTCGACGAGGCGTCGCAACGGCTCCACTGCAAAATCGGGCGTTCCCAAATATACTATTCTCAGTTTCTCCATACTATTATCTAATTAAAATCTCCCGCGCACTCCTCTGGGGCGCAGATGAAAAATCCCTTTAGTCGGACGTAAAGTCGAGCAGCGTCTTACGGTAGGCTGTAAAAATGGCCGATTTTGAGATAAAGCCAATATAATTGCCGCTTGTATCCTCTACGGGCAGGTTCCACGCCTTAGTCTCCTCGAATTTACGCATCACAGCCTCCATAGGCTCCTCGATGCTCAGACGCACCGGTACGCTGCGCATCAATTTCGCCACCGTGAAACGGTGGTATAGTTCCTGACGGAACATCATATGCCTAATATCGTCCAAAAAGACAATACCCACAAGGCGGTCGGCGGCGTTCACCACGGGGAAGATATTGCGCTTAGTCTTTGCAACCACCGCCGTCAGCGCCCCGAGGTCCATATCAGGATCGACACGCATAAAATTCTTCTCAATCACATCCTCGACCTTTAGGATTGTGAGCACAGCTTGGTCTTTATGATGAGTGATGAGCTCGCCCCTCTGCGCCAAGCGGATGGCATAAATATTATTATCGTCAAAGAGACGCACCGTAAGGTACGAGCACACCGAGACAATCATCAACGGCAGGAAAAGGTCGTATCCGCCCGTAAGCTCGGCTATAAGAAAAATACCCGTCAGCGGAGCGTGGAACACTCCCGACATAAGCGCCGCCATTCCAAAAAGCGCAAAATTCTTATCGGGCAGCACCTCGCCGAGGCCGAACATATTGCACAGCCCCGCAAAAAGATAGCCCGAGATACAGCCCAAAAAGAGGCTGGGCGCAAAAATACCACCGCATCCGCCGCCGCAATTGGTTACCGTCGAAGCAAACACTTTGAACAGAATAATAAGCGCCATATACAGGAACAGCAGATTGGCGTGCCCATAGAAGAGCGAATTATTCAGAATAACATCGGCCGACGAACCATTTATAAGATGGTTAATCATATTGTAACCCTCGCCATAGAGCGGCGGGAAGAGGAATATCAATATACTGAGCACCGAGCCACCGATGGCCAGACGCGCGTAGGGATTCTTAAAGCGGCGGAAGAATTTCTCGACCCCCGCCGTTACGTGTGTAAAATAGAGCGATATTAAGCCGCACATAATTCCCAGCAGCATCACATACGGCACGCGCGAGACGCTGAAGGCATCGTCCAGCTGAAAATGGAACATTGCATCGGTACCCGAGAGCAGATACGAGAGTGTAACCGCCGTAACACTCGATATTAGCAGCGGCAGCAGCGACGACATTGTAAGGTCGAGCATCAGCACCTCAAGCGTAAAGACAAGGCCTGCAATGGGCGCCTTAAAAATTCCCGACACCGCACCGGCCGCACCGCAACCAATGAGCAACATCATCACCTTTTGGTCCATCTTGAAGAGGCTCGCAAGATTCGACCCGATGGCAGAGCCCGTAAAGACAATGGGCGACTCGGCACCCACCGACCCACCGAATCCGATGGTAATTCCGCTGGCAATGAGCGACGACCACATATTGTGCCCCTTTATACGTCCCTGCCGACGCGATATTGAGTAAAGCACCTTTGTTACACCGTGGCTAATATCGTCGCGCACCACATTACGAATGAAAAGTCCCGTAATAAGAATACCCACCACGGGATAGATAAGATAGAGCCAATTGAACGTATCGCTCTCGAAGCCTCCCGTTAGCAGATGCTGAATAAACTCAATAAAATGCTTCAGCACGAATGCGGCCAACGAAGAAATTACACCCACGATAAAGCTCAGAAACAGAATAAACTGCCTCTGCGAAATATGTTTCTCGCGCCACTCGATGAACCTATCGAGCAGGCTTTTCTCATTAGCCTTTCTCTCCATTATTGTCTTATTATTGTTACTGCCGCATTCTCGTCCAGCTTAATTATGCTCGACGATTTTGGGTTACCCCTCTCTTGCTGCTTGTAGCCCACCACATAATCGACCGCCTCGATAATCTCGGGGCTTATCTCGGCAAAAAAGCGCGGGGTGGGCTCGCCGCTTATGTTGGCCGAGGTTGATACTATTGCCTTTTGGAAGCGGTAGCACAGCTCCTTTGAAAAAAGCTCCGAGGTTACGCGTATGCCTATGCTGCCATCCTCGGCTATCAGGTTGGGAGCAAGATTGCGCGCCCCGTCATATATTATCGTCAGCGGCTTATCGGCAAGCTCTATCAGGTCCCAAGCCACCATAGGCACTTTTGCCACGTAACGACATATTCTATCGGCATTATCCACGAGCAGCAGCATAGCCTTATTATCGGCCCTGCGCTTAATCTCATAGACGCGCTTTACGGCCTCGGCATTTGTTGCGTCGCATCCAATGCCCCACACTGTGTCGGTTGGATAGAGTATCACCCCACCCTTTTTAAGCACCTCGACACATTTTTTTGCTTCATCGGCAATTGTTCCCATAATCAAGAAATTATTAAAATCTCTAAAAAAAGTCTTATATTGCAGGCTGCTTCCTCGTCGTTTCTTATATTCAAAAAATGGCTGTTCTATTCCTTTTCCCGGTTACTTTGGGCCCACTACAAGCGGCCACCAAAAAATAAACCATTCTTATTTTAACCTATAAAAACTCGGCGATATAAATTAAAAACTGCTTCTAAAATTCGCTTGTAAAGTGGAAGCGGATGTTCTTAAAGTCGTTCTGCGCCATCTGAAGCACGTAGTTGCTGTCGGCCAGAAAGACGTCGCGTCCCTCAATATCCTTAGCCATATACTGATATTTGCGTCGTTTGAAATTTTCGAGCTCGGCGGGGTCGTCGCTCTCAATCCAGCAGGCCTTATAGAGGCTCACAGGCTCCCAGCGACACTTTGCGTTATACTCATTTTCGAGACGATATTGTATGACCTCGAATTGCAGTTGTCCCACCGTACCGATGAGCTTGCGACCATTATGCTGATTCACAAAGAGCTGTGCAACGCCCTCGCCCATAAGCTGGTCGATGCCCTTTGCAAGCTGCTTTGTCTTCATAGGGTCGGCATTCTCAATGTATTTGAACATCTCGGGCGAGAAGCTGGGCAGCCCCTTAAAGTGCAACATCTCGCCCTCGGTGAGCGTGTCGCCTATCTTAAAGTTGCCCGTGTCGGGTAGGCCGATAATATCGCCCGGATAGGCCTCGTCGATGGTGCTCTTGCGCTGCGCCATAAACTGTGTGGGCGACGAGAAACGAATGTCCTTGCCCAGACGTATGTGTCGATAAGGAGCGTTGCGCACAAATTTTCCCGAACATATTTTGCAGAAGGCCACACACGAGCGGTGGTTGGGGTCGATATTTGCCGTGATTTTAAATATAAAGCCGGTGAATTTTGCATCCTCGGGATTGACGAGACGCTCGACGGCCTGCACGGGACGGGGCGCGGGAGCAATCTTCACAAAGCAGTTGAGCAGCTCCTGAACGCCGAAATTATTGAGCGCCGAGCCGAAAAACACGGGCGCCACCTTTGCGTCGAGATACTCGTTGACGTCAAATTCGGGATAGACGCCATCGACAAGCTCAAGGTCGGCACGCAGGCTCATCGCCTGCTCCTCGCCGATGCTCTCTTCGAGCTGCTCGCTGTTTATGTCAACCGCTATTTTCTCGGTTACACGCTGTTTGTTGGGGGTGAAAAGGTCGAGTTTCTGCTCGTAAATATTATACACTCCCTTGAAGCGCGCACCCTGCTCGATGGGCCAGCTGAGCGGACGCACTGCTATCTGAAGCTCACTCTCAAGCTCGTCGAGCAGTTCAAAGGGGTCGCGACCCTCGCGGTCCATCTTATTCACAAATACAATCACGGGGGTGTTGCGCATACGGCACACTGCCATCAGCTTGCGTGTCTGCGTCTCAACGCCCTTTGCGCTATCGACGACAATTATTACGCTATCGACGGCGGTGAGCGTGCGGAAGGTATCCTCGGCAAAATCTCGGTGTCCGGGGGTGTCGAGGATATTTATCTTGTAACCCTCGTAGTCAAACTCCATCACCGACGTTGTTACCGATATTCCACGCTGCTTCTCAATCTCCATCCAATCGGATGTTGCTGTCTTTTTTATCTTGTTCGATTTTACGGCACCGGCAACCTGAATCTGCCCACCAAAGAGTAGCAGTTTCTCGGTCAGTGTTGTCTTACCGGCGTCGGGGTGCGATATAATCGCAAAGGTTCTTCTTCGTCCAATCTCTTCTTGAATAGTCATCTATATAGTAGTTTTTATCTTATTTCACAAATGAGGCTGTATTATAATAAAAAAAGTATGGGACAATTGCCTATGCACACTTTTCATCCGACAGACAGAGTATGCCTGCCGACGAGAAAAAAACTTTCCCGAACCATTAAACCTCGTCCTCTTCGAGGTTCAATTTTCCCTCCTCGTCCTCTTTGTAGTAGAGCGAGAGCATCGAGATAAATTTGCTTATCTCGGTTGTTGCCGCAAGCGTCTCGGCGTTAATCTCGCGCTTTTGCAGTTTCATCATCCACACCATATACAGCGCATCGAAACAATTTTCGAGCTCGGGCTTTTCGTGCCCTTTGCTTTTGTTTCTAAACTCCACAATATAGGGTAAGGCCTTGTAGTAGGCGGCCGCATAGAATGGTACTTTCGGCGATTTTAGCAGCCTGCCGTGAAGGTCGGTGAGCATAATGAGCACATTCTTGTTAATTTGCAAATGACCACTATCCTTCACCCCCTCGATGCGCATCATATCAATCAGATTCGAGTACCATTCGAGCAGTTGTGCGCTATCCTCGGGCGAGAGCTTATAGGGCTCCACCACTCTTTTTTCAATCTTCTCGATAGATAAATCATTGGCACGCAGCAAGTCCTCGACCTGCCACATATATAGCAGAAACTCTGCTATATTCTTCTTCCTTAGTTCTCTTGAAATAAACAAAGCCGAATCGTTTTTTTAATGGAAAGAATAGATACCGGTGAGCATAAGCACGGCACTTATGAATGATGCAATCATCACAACAACGCCTATAATGCGGTTAATAATCCACACACCATAAACGTCGAATCGCGAGCGTAGCTTGTTCACCACGTATGTAATGAACAACCACCATATTATGGCACCGCCGAATATTGAAAGGTAGCCGACAGCCTGCTGATAATAGGGCTGCTCGGGTAACATAAATTTCATCGGGGTGAACATTGCCATAAACAGTAATATTATAAGCGGATTCGAGAGAGTGATGAAAAAGCCCGTTACACAATTCTGCACGAGGCTGCTTCTGTTGCGGCTCACCGGACGTGTGTTGCGTGCGGGATTACTGCGATAGGTATAAACACCAAAGATAAACAGCAGCACCGAACCCACAAGCTGCAACCAAAATAAATTCCTTTGATTATGGATAAAATCATATATAAACGAAAGACCGTAGCCCGTAATAAGAGCATAGATAATATCACTTATTGCAGCGCCAAAGCCCGTAACCATTCCATAGATACGTCCTTTGTTCAGAGTGCGCTGAATACACAGCACGCCCACAGGCCCCATAGGGGCCGAGGCCACTATGCCTATGATAATTCCCTTGACTATTGTCTCGACAATAGATATTTGGGACACCAACTGCTGCAAAAAGTCGTTAATTTCGTTCATATCTGCAAAGTTGCCATTTTTTTATGAAAAATTAAGCATTTATACTACACTTTTTTTGCGTAAAATTGCATTTTTAGGATATTTCGTCAAAATGTCCTTTTTTTTGAAACAAATAAGCCAATAAAAAGGTGCGTTCACGCCTTTTTATTGGCTTAAGTCATTGCCTAATCATCTGCCGGCTTACGGCCCGAGATTATTTCTTTGCTTTCGCGAAAGAGATATTCACGCCAAGCGATAAGTTGGCATTCAGATTATCGTTGGGGAAGGGATATTTACTATCGCTCAAATCCGAGAGCATACAATCGGTTCCCACAAAGAAGCTGAATCCCGTAAAATGGAAATTAGCCATCGCACCGAATCGTGTGCCATAATCGGCAAAAGTACTGCTCAGGGCAAAGTCGCACACAGCAAGAGGCGAGACGGTAAGCACCAAAGATGTTTGGTCGTACGAATAAAAATCGTCGAAGCAGTGAGTATAGAGGGCACCCACACTTAATTTCTTATAGAAAGGCATCTCATACTCGGCGCCGATATTCAATTTTGCTCCGAGGCCCGACGTAAAGCTCTCCTCCTCGCCCTCGCGCATTGCCAAAAAGTCGCCGAGGTCTTTTGTAAGGTCGTTTATCTGGTCGTCAATACTCTCGGTTCCGGTTATAATGCCCAAACGATTAAATCCTTCAAAAGAGTAAGTCTCGCCGGCCATCTCGGCATTGAGCACACCATCCCAATAGATAAAGCCGAGGTCGTTCAACGAGCCCGACACCTTAAGGCCGTCGAGCAGAACATCGCTCAGGTCGTACGTAAAGCCTAAATCCAATCCGAGACCAAAGCCGTAAATATCAAACTCATAACCGGTGTGTCCCATCACGATATTCTCTCTTACGCCGTTTATCATCCTATCGTCATATTTAAACTGTCCGCCCATTGCAGCCTTTGCCGCTCCGTGAGCCTGAATGTTCCAACGGTCGATATTATCGTAATTTATATTCATTTCGTCGAAGCCCACATCGGCATAGCCTATGGGAGCAATTACTTTTGCACGGAAGCCAAGATTCAGATGCTCGTTTGCGGCAAAGGCGTATCCGGCCGAAAAGTCGAGATAGTTGCGTGTGTTAAAATTAAGATTACCCGCGTTGAATGTGCCGGGTCCCATATCCTTGTCGGGAATACGACCATTGATTAAATCGTCGAGCATAGGATTTGCCACCTTCATAAAGCGGAAAAGGTCGTAGGGAATATTCAGTGCCACGCGCGAACGCATTGTCAGGTCGAGTGTCATATATCCGCCCCGTGCACGGAATCCTGCCGAGAACAACGTAAGGTCGGTATTTAAATGAATATCGTTGTTTGTGTTGAGCCCGCCGAGAAAGTCTTTTGTATCTACCGAGTTGTGCGTAAAGAACACATAATCATTGTTTCCCAATGGCGACTCGTGGAAAATATCCGAAAAGCCGATGTTACCCTCGGTGGTTACACTCACACCGCCCAAAAGGGGGATGGCGAAGTAGCTTCTCTCGCCCATAAAGGCAGGGTTAATACGATAGCGGAACAGATTGCCATCCATAAAATATCCCGTTCGCAGAGACTGCGCAAACATTGTTTGGGCCACAAACAAAAGAGCCACGGCAAATAAGCCTTTAACGGTAAATTCCAAGTGTTTCATAGTGTTTTATTTTTAGTATGTGTTAGTGTTCTGTTTTATTTATCATCTGTCGTCAAGCGGAGCGTCGATGGATATTACAACGGCATCGGCTTTCTCTTTTTTACGTCGGCCATACTCGACGAAGATAGAATTTACAAGGTCGGACAATCCGCCCACCACTGCCCCGATGCCGACAAGCAGAAAAGGCATCGACGCCGCCCCAAAGGGGTTAAAAAGCACAACGCATCCCAGCGCAACAAGCACAATGGGCATTATATACATATAGAGAGGCACAGGCGCAATGCGGCGTGCAATTACCAGCGCAGCAATCTGATAAATTCCAAAGAGGGTTAATATACCGCCCAAGAGCATCATCAACATTCCGACAAAGAAAGATGGCATCAAAAGCAGCCACAGACCAAAGACCAAACTACCCACCGAGGTCAGCAGCACCACGGAACTCCCTTTATGCAAAGCAGCCCCTTTATTGTTGAAAAAGTGCGATAAAAGCGCTATAATACCCGGCAGCACAAATGCCACTCCGATACATTGCACTATAATGGGCATAATGGCCTCGCGCTGCGTTATAAGCAGAACACCTATCAAGATGGTAGCCACGCTACGTATAACAACATTGAGCATATTCTTCTTTTTCATAATAAACAAGCGGCTTTATGACAAAGGTAATAAAATTTATATTAAATAATCACAAATAAACAAAAAAAACTTTTACCCTGCGTTTTTTAATACAAGGCAAAAGTTTTTATTATACTCGCAAAAAGGGGGGGAAGGATTACTGCTCCTCGGCAGCGGGCATCACAGCCTTTATGCGCACAAGGCGATGCTTGTCCTTCTGCATAACCTCGAAGACAATGCCGTTGCAGGTGATTTTCTCGTGCAGACGCGGAAACTCGCCCTTGAGCTCAAGCAAAAGGCCTGCCAACGTATCGGCCTCGCCCACATAATCCTCAAAATCGTCGCTGTCAAGATTCATTATCTTGTAAAAATCGCTTAGGAGAGTGCGGCCGTCAAACTCGACAGTATTCTCGTCGATGCGCTCGTAGGTGCTGTCGGGCTCGTCAAACTCGTCGTTAATCTCGCCCACAATCTCCTCGACAATATCCTCAAGCGTGATAAGGCCCGAAACGCCGCCAAACTCATCGACAACAATTGCCATATGCACGCGCACAGCCTGAAAATCGCACAAAAGGTCATCAATTTTCTTTGTCTCGGGCACAAAATAGGGCTGTCTCAGAAGCGTCTGCCAGCGGAAATTATTGCCGCGTGTAAGATAAGGAATAAGGTCTTTTATATAAAGCACGCCGCGAATATCATCCTGTCGGTCGCCGTGCACCGGGATGCGCGAATAAGCATTCTCGGCAGCGCAGCGCAGCACCTCGTCGAATGGGGCGTGAATATCGAGCATCACCATATCCATACGCGAGGTCATAATATCCTTTACCGTCTCGTCGCCGAAACGAATAATGCCCTCAAGCATATTTTTCTGTTCGCTAATCTCGCGCGTGTCGGTAAGTTCGAGCGCCTGCTCAAGCTCATCTACCGAGAGCGAGAAATTCTCCTTTTTTGTCAGTTTCTCGGTGAAACGTGTCGAGCGCACCAAAATAGCCGAGAAAGGCGACAGCAGGCGATGCAGTGCATACAGTCCGCCCGAGGTAAAACGCGCATACGTCCACGTATTATTCTTTGAATAGAGCTTGGGCATCACCTCGCCAAAGAGCAACAGCAGGAAGGTTAAAATAACCGTAAGCAGCAAAAATTCCATCCACGGCGCAGCAAAGGTAAGCACCGACATAAAAAAGTAATTCAGCAGCATTACAATACCCACATTAACAAAGTCGTTGGCAATGAGAATGGTAGCCAACAGACGCTCGGGGTCGCTCAGCAGATAGAGGATGCGCTTATCCGTGGCCGATTCACTCTCGGCACACTTATCGAGTTGCGACTGTGTGAGCGAAAAGAACGAAATTTCCGAGCCCGAGACAAAAGCCGACACCATCAGCAGAAACAGCGCAACCACAAACGCCGCAATTGCAGTTGTATCGGGTGCCTGAACCGAGATTCCGGGCAGTGCTGCACCAAAGCACTGCAACAAGGCTAAAAAATCAATATCCATTATTTATAATAGTCGGATTCCGAATTATATTCCATTATTGGGTGCTTCAGATGCGGGCGCCCCCATTGCGCGCGGCGAGAGCATCTCCATCGTCTCGGCCAAAATCTCGGTGCGGTAACGACGTATTCCATTCTGGTCCTCGTATGTATTTGTTCTTATCTTGCCCTCTATATATATTCTGTCGCCTTTATGAACATATCTCTCGGCCACCTCGGCAAGGCCACCCCACAGCACAATATTATGCCACTCGGTGCGCTCGGGCACCTGCGTGCCATTCTGAAGCGTATAAGCACGCTCGGTGGTAGCAATGACAAGATTGGCCACGGCCACATTACGGTCGAGGTGTCTTACGTCGGGCTCTTTGCCCACATTACCTATCAATATAACTTTATTTACAGACATATCACAATATTTTTAATTTTGCAAATTTACGACAAAAAAAACAGAAAAAGGCAAAATTATACACATAATATTAAGAAACGGCCACAAACTTCGACATAAGAAAGTGAGAAACAATGCAAATGAGAAACAAAAAATGTACAAAATGAGCCTTTTTTCACAAAAAAAAGCAATTAAATTTCGGGATAAGTAAAAAAAGCTATATATTTGCCGACCGAAAAACAGAAAAAATACAATTCACTTATAATAAAATACAAAAAAATGACAAAAGCAGAGGTTGTTAACGAAATTGCAAAAAAGACAGGTATTGAAAAGGCCGCAGTCCTTTCGACCGTCGAAGCATTTATGGATGTAGTAAAAGAGTCATTATCAAACCACGAGCCCGTTTATTTGCGCGGCTTTGGTAGTTTCATCATCAAGGAGAGAGCAGAGAAGACCGCACGTGATATACACAAGGAAACAACACTTATTATTCCCGCGCACTCTATCCCCGCTTTCAAGCCTGCAAAGACATTCGTAAATGAAGTAAAGAAATAAATTATTCATTAACTTAATAAACATTATCAACTATGCCCAGCGGTAAGAAAAAGAAAAGACATAAAATGTCAACGCACAAGCGTAAAAAAAGATTGAGAAAGAACAGACATAAGAGCAAGAAGTAATTAAATGTCTGAATGAATACAAAGAACAAACTTGCCGAACACAAAAAAAAGATGTAGCAAGTTTGTTCTTTGTGTTAAAAAAATGCAAGCGTCTCTTTTCAAAAAAAAGACACAAGCAATAATCAACAGCACCAAAAGCCCCATAAAAGGGCCACTTTTCGGGGAGAAAGGCCTCGCCCCACAGAAGTAAGAGGCCTGCAACTAAATCAAAATAAAAGTAATAGTGATAAGTGAACTCATAATAAATGTTCAGCCCGAAGAGGTCTCCATAGCCATCACCGAAGATAAGCAGCTTGTGGAGTTTCAGAAGGAGGAACAGAGCGCATCATTCTCGGTAGGCAACATCTACCTCGGCCGCGTAAAGAAGATTATGCCCGGCCTGAATGCCTGCTTCGTGGACGTGGGTTCCGAAAAAGACGCATTCCTACACTATTTAGATTTAGGGCCACAATTCTACTCTCTACAAAAATACCTCAAGCAGATAATGAGCGACCGCAAAAAGGGTTTCCCAATGTCGAAGGCATCCATAATGCCCGAAAAAGGGAAAGAGGGAAACATCTCCGATGCCCTTCAGACAGGACAAGAGATTCTTGTTCAGGTAACAAAAGAGCCCATAAGCACAAAGGGCCCCCGTCTGACAGGCGAAATTTCCTTTGCCGGCCGTTTCTTGATACTCATCCCCTTTGAGGACAAAGTATCAGTATCGTCAAAAATAAAATCGCCCGAGGAGCGCACCCGACTAAAGCAACTGCTTCAGAGCATAAAGCCCAAGAATTTCGGAGTAATAGTGCGCACAGTGGCCGAGGGCAAACGCGTAGCCGAGCTCGACAGCGAGCTGCGACAGCTCATCGACAGTTGGGAAAATCTTATAACAAAGGCACGCACGTGCATAAAGCCCCCCACCCTTGTCCACGAAGAGTCCGACCGCACGGTAGCCCTGCTGCGCGACCTCTTCAACCCCTCGTACGAGAGCATCCACGTGAACAACGTCGATGTGTGGAAAGATATAAAAAAATACGTCGCTCAAATAGCCCCCGAACGAGCCGAGATAGTAAAACTCTACAAAGGCGAATTACCCATATTCGACCATTTTGCAATAACCAAACAGATAAAATCGTCGTTCGGACGCATCGTATCGTTCAAAGGAGGCGCCTATTTAGTGATTGAGCACACCGAGGCAATGCACGTAGTTGACGTAAACAGCGGCAACAGAGCACGCAACAACGCAACAACACAAGAAGAGAATGCTCTTGCCGTTAATCTGGCAGCAGCCGACGAGCTTGCGCGTCAACTGAGGCTCCGTGATATGGGCGGAATAATTGTTGTCGATTTTATTGATATGGACAAATCCGAGAACCGCCAAAAGCTCTACGAGCGAATGACCGAAAATATGGAGCACGACCGCGCCAAGCACAACATTCTGCCATTGAGCAAATTCGGGCTTATGCAGATTACGCGCCAAAGAGTGCGTCCCGTAACAGATATGCCGGTCGAAGAGAAATGTCCCACCTGTTTCGGCAAGGGCAAGGTACAATCGTCCATACTGTTTACCGACACATTAGAGAGTAAAATAAACACCTTAGTAAATAGCACCGGTGTACGCCGATTCACACTACGCATACACCCCTACGTTGCCGCATACGTGAACAAAGGGTTCATCTCCCTGTATCGCCGCTGGCAAATGAAATACGGATTGGGAATACGCGTCATCCCCGATCAAAGCCTTGCTTTCTTGGAGTATCATTTCTACGATGCTTCGGGCAAGGAGATTGATATGAAAGAGGAATCCGAAGTAAAATGACAATTAAGTCAATAGTTTTTTTTAAGCGCGTGTGCCATTTTGGGACACACGCGCTTATTTATTCGTTCCTTTTTACAAAACTGCCACTCCAAACTATCCGATGCACAATTCTCGACAAAAGCATTGTGCAACAGCCATAATATAGTCATTAAGATTTTTTACGCGCCGCAAAGAGATAAATGATAAAAAAGAACAGATAAAAACATCCTAATAAGAAAAGCCAGAAGAAAGTAAATATTGCAACAATACTCGACATTTCACTATCCAAATGCCCACCATTATAGTTGTTTACCTTCCACGATATAGCCTCATCTACCATCACCCAATAATAAAATACCGTCGGTGCAATATTCAGCGCTAATATAACATTAAAAAAAATATCCAGAGGCTTTAGATTCAAGCTCGGAAGAAGCTGCCACTTTCCCGCGCGGTTCAGAAACAGATAATAATAGGGAAAAAACAGAAGAAACAGCAATAATGCCGAAAATTCCAATAGATCATCATCGACAAAGTCATACAACCAATAGTAAAAAAACAGAAACAGGAGTGTCAGAATTACAGCACCCGACCATCTAATAATCTTCTTCATAATACTATAATCAAACATTAAACATTAAAAATCAAACAGTTACTAAGGAGACAAAACAACATTCGCATAATTGGCATTTTTTAAAAATCGTTGCACGAATAGGCAAGAGTAAAGACCGTTACCCGACAGCCCGCCGAGGAGAGGGCACGCGCGCAGTCGGCAATTGTGGCGCCGGTTGTCAGGACGTCGTCAACCAGAAGTACGTGCTTGCCACGGATGGCCTCGGGGTTAGAGACCGCGAAAATTCCCTCGACATTTCGCCACCGCTGCTCGCGACTCTTGTGTGTCTGTGTCTCGTTGGCCTTTGTACGGCTCACGCACCCCTTACACACGGGAATCCCCGTAATTTGCGACACTCCCGAAGCAATATAATCGCACTGATTATAGCCTCGACTGCGCTCTTTCTTCCTCGAGAGAGGCAGAGGCACTATAAGCTCCACCCCATCGAAAAAACCGCTCTTCGATAGTTCTATGGCTGCATTACGCCCGAGCATAAGCCCCACCTGCGGCCGATTCTTATATTTGAGGCTGTGCAGCAGACGATTGTAGGGCGAGCCTTTGCTGTAAAAGAAATACGAGGCTGCGCGCTCAACGGGAACGATACCCCAAAAGATTTTCTCAATCTCGGCACGGCGAGGCTCGTCGATGAGCGGCAGGGCCATCAGACAATTGAGACAGAGCTCCCGCTCGCCACCCGAGAGCGGCTCGCCACACACCACGCAACGACGCGGCAGGATAAAGTCGAAAAGGTCAGAAATCCATTTCATCGGGGTTGAATTTTATTGCCTGCATAATAAGGTGAGGCTCGAAGCCTCGGCCGACGGCGAAGCGCAGAATCTTCTGCTGCGAGGCATAGTCGGCTTTTCCACGAAGCTCGCGACGTTTCGTTGCAACAACCGCCTGCATAATTCCCATATACTCCTCATCGTCTATCGTCGCAAGCGCCTCGGCGACACACTCGGGCGCCACTTTTTTCTCGCGCAGAGCCGCGGCTATTTTCACCCGTCCCCAACGATTGAAGCGCAATTTATCGGCAACAAAAGCCCGTGCGTAACGCTCTTCGCTGATAAAATTCTCATTTATCAGCCGCTGAACGATGCGCCGCTGCGCCGCGGCATCCATCCCCCACAGGGCGAGCTTGGCCGTAACCTCGCATATACAACGCTCACAGGTTGTACAATAGGCCGCAGCCTTGTTAAGAGCCTCAGCCTCACTGAATTCTTTCATTTTAACAAACGTATCTTTAAGATTACTGCCAATGTGCAACAATCAGCTTTTAATACATAAAAAAGGCATAAAGCCCGCACGAAAATCTATGCACGCTGCCATTCTTACTCTTTATCCAAACACAAAATTAACAAAAAACAAGAAAAAAAACAAACTTTTTTTAATCGTGAAGCGTAGGAGAATAACAATTTTTCACCTTATATAATAGCAAGCAAAACAAATTCAAGCAAATTTAAAGAAAAATTAAAAAAAAGTTACGCAATCTATTGTTTTAACTAAAAATATTCATACATTTGCCAACGACACGTAAAAAAACAGATGAACAGCAACAGCCTACATACAACGATAATTCTCACTACTACCATAGCTTCTGCTATTGGTAGCACCACAAGCTGTACATCTACCACAATTACCCTTAGGGGTTAGGGTTATATTTCTTGTTTCTACGCGAAACATCTTTTCGGTACTTTTCTTATTTTTTACAACAGCAGACAATTGCAGCAAGCAGTTTGCATTATTAACCCGGTAGCACGTAAAATATTACGATGCACAGCCACCCTTTATACAAAAAGGGAAAAATTATGACAAAAAAAATGAAACATATTATAATTTTAGGAGACGGGATGGCCGATTGGCCAATAGATTCATTAGGCGGAAAAACAATTATGCAGGCAGCCCACACCCCCTATATGGACAAGCTGGCCCGCGAGGGGCGTTGCGGCCGTCTCATCACCGTTGCCGACGGCTTCCACCCCGGCAGCGAGGTTGCCAATATGTCAGTACTCGGCTACGACCTGCAAAAGGTCTATGAAGGGCGCGGCCCGTTAGAGGCTGCCAGCATAGGCGTCGAGCTCGAGAGCGACGAGCTTGCTTTGCGCTGCAATATTGTCAGCATAAACGACCACATACTGAAGAACCACTCGGCCGGACACATTACCACCGCCGAGGCCGACATTCTTGTAAAGTATCTGCAAGAACATTTGGGCAACGAGCGTGTGCGCTTTCACACGGGCATACAATATCGTCATCTGCTTGTAATAAAAGGGGGCGACAAACGCATCAGCTGCACCCCTCCGCACGATATTCCGGGAGAGAATTATATACCCCATCTTGTAAAAGCCGACACTCCCGAGGCCGAGCCGACAGCCCGCCTCGTAAACGAGCTTATCGTAAAGTCGCAGCAGTTGCTTGCCCGCCACCCGCTGAACATACAGCGCGTGAGCGAGGGGAAAGACCCCGCCAACAGCATCTGGCCGTGGGGCGGCGGCTACCGTCCGCAGATGGAGAGCCTCGGCAGCAGATTTCCGCAGATTAAGAGCGGTTCGGTAATATCGGCCGTTGACCTTATCCGCGGCATAGGGCGATACGCAGGACTGCGCGTACTCGACGTCGAGGGGGCGACAGGCCTTTACGACACAAGCTACGAGAATAAGACCGCGGCACTGCTCGAAGCACTAAAAGAGGACGATTTTGTCTATCTGCACGTCGAGGCCAGCGACGAGGCGGGACACGAGGGTAACGTCGCCCTCAAGATACGCACTGTCGAGAATCTCGACAGTCGCGCCGTGGGCCCCATCTACGAGGCCGTCAAGCAGTGGGACGAGCCCGTGGCAATAGCCATCCTCCCCGACCACCCCACCCCCTGCAAACACCGCACACACACTGCCGAACCCGTCCCCTTCCTCGTGTGGCATCCCGGGATAACCCCCGACAGCGTCGGCACATTTGACGAGGCGGCAGCAAATGACGGCAGCTACGGACTTATGCAAAGAGACGAGTTTATAAACGCATTTATGAATAATTGACAAAGAGAATCTTATGAAATACCATAGCACAAACGGAATAGTCGGCAACATAAACCTCGACGAAGCAGTGATTAAGGGCCTTGCAGCCGATAAAGGACTTTTTATGCCCGAAAATATAAAGCAGTTGCCCGACGAGTTTTTTGAGAGAATAGACAAAATGAGCCTCGACGAGGTTGCCTACCGCGTCGCCGACGCTCTTTTTGGCGAGGATATTACCGCCTCCGACCTAAAAAAGATTGTCAGCGAGACACTCAGTTTCAATATCCCCCTTGTGTGCGTAAAAGAGAACATCTTTGCGCTCGAATTGTTCCACGGCCCCACGCTGGCCTTTAAAGACGTAGGCGCGCGCTTTATGGCTCGAATGTTGAGGCATTTTATCAAAGGCCGCGGCAGCCGCGTAAATGTACTTGTAGCAACGTCGGGCGACACAGGCAGCGCCGTCGCCAACGGTTTTTTGAATGTTGAGGGCGTACACGTATACATTCTGTACCCCAAAGGCAAGGTAAGCGACATTCAAGAAAAACAATTTACCACTTTGGGACATAATATCACAGCATTAGAGATTGACGGTTGCTTCGACGATTGTCAGGCGCTGGTCAAGAGCGCATTTATGGACGAGGAGCTAACAAGCAAGATGTTCCTCACAAGCGCAAACTCCATAAATCTTGCACGCCTACTGCCACAATCGTTCTACTATTTCTGGGCCTACGCGCAACTGAAAAGTATGGGGCTCGAACGAGAGCTCGTCGTATCGGTTCCCTGCGGTAATTTCGGCAATCTCACCGCAGCGCTCTTTGCCAAGCGAATGGGGCTTCCCATCAAGCGTTTCATTGCCGCCAACAATAGCAACGACGTTGTTTACAACTACCTACAAACAGGCAAATATAATCCGCGCCCATCGGTGGCAACAATTGCCAATGCAATGGACGTTGGCTCCCCCAGCAATTTTGCGCGCATAATGACACTATACAACGCCGACCACGCCTCGGTGTGCGCCGATATTACGGGTGCCGCCTACAACGACAATCAAATTGCCGAAGCCATAGAAAAAGCATACAAAGAGACAGGCTATCTGCTCGACCCGCACGGAGCCTGCGCCTATCTTGCCACCAACGAGGGCCTCGGCGAGGGCGAGACGGGAGTATTCCTCGAGACGGCACACCCCGCAAAATTCAAAGAGACAATCGAGAGCATCCTACAACAAGAGATTCAAATTCCCGATGCGTTACAGAAGTTTATCTCGGGCAACAAGCAGACAGTCGAGCTTAGTGGCAGTTTCAAGGAATTCAAGGAATATCTTCTGAAAGAAGTTCTTCACGAAGGTAGCGAGATATATTATTAGACAACAGGCTGCTTCTCTAAAGAAGCACTCTGATTTTATCATAGTCAAGATTTTTTAAGATTTTTCTTGCAAGAATAAATCATTAACACTAATTTTGCCCCCAGATTTCAATTACGGGGTGCCTAAGAGGGCCGCATCTTGCCGATTTTCATTTTGCGAACCTCATCGAAAAGGCTGAGATCATACCCATAACCTGATCCGGATAATGCCGGCGTAGGGAATAGGCTATATGGCGTGGCCACACATATAGCTACACTGGAAAAATCCCCATTTTCCGTTTAACCCGGGAGCTGGAGGATTTCTTTTTTTCCCCCGCTCCACAAAAAAAATTTGAAATTGCAATGAAAAACAGAGCATTGCTTGGTTGCCTGCTGACAGCGGCAGCCACGGCCATCTGTGCACAAACAGAAAAAAGCACAAAAGACAGCTTGCAGATGTACAATCTGCAAGAAGTAGAAATTATGTCAACAAGAGCCACCGCGACCACCCCCGTTGCCTACACAAACATCAGCAGCGAGCAGCTGAAAGCACAAAATGTGGGGCTCGACTTTCCCTACCTCATCAGTATGACACCCGGCGCACTAACCACAAGCGACGCGGGAGCGGGCATTGGCTACACAAGCCTGCGCATACGCGGTACCGACGGCACACGCATCAACGTAACAGCCAACGGAATACCCATAAACGACGCCGAGAGCCACACGGTCTTTTGGGTTAATCTGCCCGACCTTGCATCCTCGGTAAAGGACGTACAGATTCAGCGAGGAGTGGGAACATCCACCAACGGCGCAGGCTCGTTCGGAGCAAGCGTCAATCTTCAGACAAGCAGTATGAGCGCAAGACCCTACGCCTCGGTAAGCGCCTCGGCAGGCTCGTTCGGCACAAACAAGCAGACGATAAAGGTGGGCTCGGGCCTTTTGGCCGAGCATTGGAGCATCGACGCACGCCTCTCGCACATAGGCAGCGACGGATACATCGACCGCGCCTCGACCAACCTAAAATCGTACTATCTTCAGGCAGCATACTACGGCAATAACAGCGCACTAAAATTCATCACTTTTGCCGGCGACGAGCAGACCTACCACGCTTGGAATTACGCCTCGAAGGAGGAGCTCGCCACCTATGGCCGACGCTACAATTCGTGCGGATATATGTACACCGACGCCGACGGTAAGGCCCACTACTACGACGACCAGACAGATAATTACGTTCAGCAAAATTATCAGCTACTCTTCGACCACCACTTTTCCAACGCCCTCAGCCTGAACGTCGGCCTGCACTACACAAAGGGCGACGGCTACTATCAAGAGTATAAAACAGCACGCAAGCTCGTCGAGTATGCCCTTTTGCCCTTTGAATACAACGGCGAGAGCGTAAAAAAGAGCGACCTTGTGCGCCGCAAGGCAATGGACAACCATTTTGGAGGCGGAATATTCTCGCTCAATTATAAGAACGAGCGCATCACAGCCTCCATAGGCGGAGCACTCAACCGCTACGAGGGCGACCATTTCGGCAACGTCCTTTGGGTGAAAAATTACATCGGAGCGCTCGATGCCGACCACGAGTATTATCGCAACAAAGGCAGTAAGGACGACGGCAACATATACCTTAAGGCCGACTATCGTCTGACGAAAAATCTGCACGCATACGCCGATGTTCAGTATCGCCACATAAGCTACAAGATTGACGGCTGCAACGACAAATGGAACGACGCCACAGGGGCACTGCAAACACTCGCCGTGGACGAAAAATTCGACTTTTTCAACCCAAAGGCCGGACTATCGTGGCAAATAAACCGCAGCAACCGTCTCTTCGGCTCGCTCAGTGTGGCCCACAAAGAGCCCACCCGCAACAACTACACCGACGGCAAGCTCGCCCAGCCCCCCACAGCCGAGCGCCTCACCGACTACGAGCTTGGCTACACATATAGCGGCCGCTATCTGCACGCAGGAGTAAACCTCTACTATATGGACTACAAAGACCAGCTTGTGCTCACGGGCGAACTTAACGAGATTGGCGAGCCCGTAGCCGACAATGTCCCCGAGAGCTACCGCGCAGGCATCGAGCTTATGGCGGGCGTGCATCTGCCCTTCGGCCTTGTGTGGGAGGCAAACGCCACATTCAGCCGCAACCGCATAAAGAATTTCACCGAGGTGCTGTACGACGACGACACATACGAGCGCTGGGACATCAGCCACGGCAGCACGCCAATATCTTTCTCGCCCGAAGCTATCGTAAACAACACCCTCGGATACAGCTACAAAGGCGCCTCACTGTCGCTGCACACACAATATGTCAGCAAGCAGTATATGAGCAACGCCCGACAAAAAGAGCATCTGCTCGACGCCTATTTTGTGAGCAACCTTTACGCCTCATACACATTCAAGCTGCGCAGCGTCAAGAGCATCACCGTCGGCCTTAACATCTACAACCTCTTCGACGAGGAGTACGAGAATAACGGATACGCCGGCAGCGGCTGTTACACCGACGGAAGCGGAGTAAAAAACCGTTACAACTACGCAGGATACGCCGCGCAAGCAGAAACAAACTTTATGGGACACGTAACAATAGAGCTTTAAAAAATGGAACAGTATATCGAGATTTTGGGAACAATCGTAGGGCTTATCTATCTGTGGCAGGAGTATCACGCGAGCATACATTTGTGGATAACAAGCATCATAATGCCCGCAATATATCTGTACGTATATTATAATGCCGGACTTTATGCCGATTTTGGGATAAACATCTACTACCTTATAATAGCTCTGTACGGATGGATGGCTTGGCGCTACAATTTCAGCATCCGAGGCAGAAAGGCCGAGAGCAAGCAGCTATCCATCAGCCACATAAACGGTGGCAGCAGCATTCGCCTCGCTCTATTGTTTGCAGCCGCTTGGGCACTAATCTCGTATATACTGATACATTTTACAAACAGCACTGTTCCCCTGACCGACGCATTCACCACAGCTCTGAGTATTGTGGGAATGTATATGCTTGCCCGCAAATACATCGAGCAGTGGTGCGTGTGGTTGGTGGTAGATGTTGCAAGTAGCGCTCTGTATATATATAAAGAGCTCTATTTTACCGCTGCACTCTATGCACTTTACGCAATAATTGCTATCTTTGGCTATCGAAAATGGAAGCAACTGATGAACAATGAAAATAGTTGACACAAGCACAGAGGCAGTAATATTGGCCAACGGCGACTACCCCACCGCCGAGACACCGCTACATATATTAAACACCGCGCCCTATTTAGTGTGCTGCGACGGCGGCGCCAACAGATATTTGTCAAGTGGACGAGTACCCGATGCAATAATAGGCGACGGCGACTCACTCGCCCCCGAGTACCACCGACAATATCCCCATTTGCTGTATCGAATAACCGAGCAAGAGAGCAACGACCAGACAAAGGCCCTGCGCTTTTTACTCGCGCAGGGGCGTCGCAACATTGCCATAGTGGGTGCAACGGGCAAGCGCGAAGACCACACGCTGGGCAACGTGAGCCTACTCATCGAGTATGCCCGGGCAGGCGCCAACGTACGCACATACACCGACTACGGAGTATTTATCCCCTGCAACGGCAGCTGCACAATCGACACACAGCCCACACAGCAAATATCCATTATCAATTTCACCGCACGAGGCTTCAGCGCCGAGGGGCTGCGCTACCCCATTTTCGACTTTTGCAATTGGTGGCAAGGGACGCTTAACGAGGCCACAGGCCGCACTGTAACCATAAACGCCACAGGCGAATATCTGCTGTTCGTCAACTACAAGTAACCCCAAACTTTAAAAAAGATTTAAATCGCTCCGCAAAAGTTTGATTGCGGAGCGATTTAAATACCCCTCCTCCATACGTTAATAAAAGTTAAAAAAAGGAGGTAAGAATCACCTATATATAATGATAAGCGATAATTATACTATTATATTTGCATTAAATAGTGGTAGAATCACAACAATAAACAAAAGAGAGGTCAATCCTCGTGAGATTGGGAAGAATATTTTAAATAAATAAAAGTTTACCACTATGAAAAAGAGCGCACTATTTATCATTCTATCGCTGCTGTTACTCTCTTGTTCAACAATTCGCAGGCACAAGTACGAGAAAATGTTCTCTAAAGAGAGCAATTACGACATTAGCGAAATATCAGCATTTGCCAAGCTGTTGGCAATGAATATTAAACAATGAATACCCAATTTTTACGATTGACATTCGCAAGAGAAAATACACCAAGAACGAGCATTAAGCATTAGGAAGAGGGCAAAAAACACAGCTCAAACAGCCTGCACACTACGTGTGCGGAACGACTCGCGCGCCTTTCTCACATAAAGCCTGATAACATCATCGGGCAGTGTCGAGGAGCGCACGTAAGCGCGTGTCTCATCGGGAAATTTGGCAAGTGCCGTTGCCAGCAGCCACGCAACCCCCATACGCACATAATAGGGCGAGGCGCCCTGCACCGTACCCAGCTGAGGACGCTCGGGACGACTTTTGACGCTTCTATATTGCGACGTTATTCTCGAAAAATCTATCCGCTCAATCTGCTCGAAGAGCGTTGCAATCCACTCGCGGTCGATAAAATAGCACATTGCTGCAACAATTGCAAAGCGCACCTCAAACTCGCGCTGCGAGGCGAACCACCGCAGCAGAAAACACCACAGACGCTCTTTATCGGAGCGCTGCATCCATTTTGCATTGGCGCAGAAAGCGTCGCACACAGCCCAATTGTCGAGCACGGGAATATACCTTTCGAGCATCGCCAGACGCTGCTGCAACGGACATTTTTGCAGGTTAATAAGAAAGCCCCACACCAGCGTCTCCTCATAAACAAGGGCATCGGAGGCGGCCTGCTCGAAGCGTCTTATATAGCCCTCGCCATCCTCTTTCGAGAGAGCCTTTGCCAGCTGCTTCATCTGCGGAGTGTGCAGTCCCAGCACCCTGCGACGGGGCAAGGCGTTCAGCACCCTTAAATGGCCCTCGCGGTAGCGCTCGTCCGACAAAAAGCGCTCGCTTATTAACGGTGTAAGAATCTGCTCAATCATTTTTCACACTCTGAAGATGCCACATTTTATGCCCCAAAAAGGTGGTGGGATTAACGCGCCGAAAGCCCAGCGACGAGTATAGAGCCTCGGCGCGGGGATTATCAACGTCAACCAAAAGCCCCACACGGCTGAACCCCGCAGCAAAAGCCTTTGCGCGCATCGCCTGCAACAATTCCCGACCGACGCCACAGGCACGATACTGCGGCAGCACGGCAAGCGAGTCGAGGTAAAATTCGCCCGCGGCAGTCTCGTCCTCAATATCAATGGGGCGGCCCGTCTTTTCCACAATCAGAGCCTGCAACGGAGCGCGCAACTCGTGCAGACGCGCGCCGTCGTACCCCACAATTGCACCCACGGCCTTTCCGTCGGCCTCGGCCACAAGGGCATTGCAGTAGCTATACTGCGCATCGGTGCGCGCCGCGAGCCTTACAAAAATATCGTACAACGGATGCTTTTCGTCGTAATTAAGCGCCATACACACCACAAGGCCCACAAAGGGAGCATCCTCGGGCACGGCCGGTCTTATTATAATATCACTCCTTTTCATCATATTTTATCTGTTCATTATCAATAAATAGCCTTTGCGCATCACTCTCTATGTGAATCAATTGCCCCGTTACGGGGTGCTCAAAGGCGATACTCGATGCGTGCAGCATCAGACGCCCCTCGGGCGAGCCGTAAAGTTCGTCGCCCACAATTGGCGCGTCGAGCCCCTCACCGCAGGCGCAATGTACGCGCAGCTGATGCGTGCGTCCCGTTACGGGCTGCAACTGCACCACGGCACACTCGCGGCCGTTATATTGCTGCGTCGATACCACCTTATACAAGGTAATAGCTTCCTTCCCAAAGAGTTTATCGACCATCTGCCGCGGACGGTTCATATAATCGGGCGATAGTGGGAGAGAAATTTCCCCCTCGCGGCTCGCAGGGACTGACGACAGTAGCGCCGTGTAGCACTTACGCACCATACGACGGGCAAAAAGCGACTGCAAGGCCTTGAGCACCCCACCCCCTTTGGCCGCCACCAACAGCCCCGAGGTTGACATATCCAACCGATGCGCCACGAGAATATCCTCTCTGCCAAAATGACAGACGATCCAATCTTGCACCGAGCGACCGCCCACGCGCCCCGGCACCGAGAGCATCCCAGAGGGCTTATCGACCACCACAATCCAATCATCCTCGTACAGAATGGGAATGTCCGTAAAACGCTCGCCCGCATCCTCAAGCGAGGACTTTTCAACCTCTAATCCATCGAGCATAAAGCCGAGTATTGGCTCGCATTTTCCTTTACACGACCCATAGAAACAGCCCTCGCGGCGCAGCTCACCCACGGGCGGTGCGCCCAACCAAAATTCGGCCATCGAGAGTGGGCTCAGACCTTTTTCGTAAGCATATTGCAGCAGTTTGGGAGCAGCGCACTCCCCCGCTCCCGCCGGGGGTATCGCGCCCCGCGTATCTTGGAATATTTTTAACAACGAGCGCCTCTCGCCACGGGCGCTGAGCATCTGAAACTGCCCGAAGAGCCACTCTTGCAACGCAGCCGAACGCCGGCTGCGCTCCTCTTTCAGACTATTCACGACACGGCTATAAGCCTCGAAACGCTTCGAGGCCTCGGCAATCTTGTCGCTCCACATTTTCGTCTCTCTTTTGAGCTCGGCCTTACGATGTTGGCTCTCGCGCACAAGCGCCGCCTCGGCCTCGGGAGCGAGGGCGCCCTCGCCGCGCATCTTGTCGCGTGCAATTTTGGCCAGCCTGTTCTCCTCGCGCAGCCGTGCAAGCTCACTCTCGGCCTGCACACGCGCGCTATTCAGATGTTCTTCGGCCTCCCTATACTCCTGCGAGGCACAAACAGCCGCCACGCGAGCGTTTATATCTGAAATATTCTGCTCCTCGCGTTTAAAATAGCCATCGGGATTCTGAAAATCGAACACGGGCGGGACAAAGCCTCTGTGCACACTGCGCCCGTCCAAAAGCCCCGAGAAGGCCGCAAGATAGCCTATGCGCCCCACGGCGTCGCGCACCACAAGCACGCCGAACATCTTCCCCTCGCCATCGAGCAAACGGCTCTCTTTAATATAAGCCTTAACCTCATCCGCTGCCAAAATAGAGAGCGGATGAGGTTTATAGTGGAACGGATTATTGAACCGCGCGGGCGGCTCAATGCCCCTAATATCGGCCTTAAAAGAGTGAAAAAGCTCCATCAATTTTTGTAAAGTACATCCTTACTCTCGTCGAAGCCACCGTCAAACTCATTATTCTCGAAGGTAACATTCACTACCTTCTCGAACAAGAAACGACGATTGTTCCAATGGAACGGCTCAAAATCCTTATTCTGAATTATCTTGTTGCCGCGGAACACAAGGCCGTCGAGCGACTTTGCATAGACGATGGGAGCATCGAACGTCTCGAATATATTATCCTCAATCACAACGCCTTTACCCTCGCCACCGTGGAAATATTTTGTCTGCGCTGCAAGGTCGGGAATCTCGGGATAGATAGAGATTATTCCGTTGGTAAATTGGAACATATTTGTCAGGGCATTTACGAAGCGATTTTTGCGAATAATAACATCGCGGCAGGCACCCGTCTCGAACCAACCGTTGCAATCGCCGCACAGAAGAATGGCCGTTCCCGATGTGTGGTCGAAGAAATTATCCTCGACAATGGTCTTTTTGGGGGTGCTGAAGAGCGTTCCGCGCGCCCTGTTATTGCGTATTGTGTTGCCTGCGAACAGAACCTCGGGCGTCCACTCAAGATTCTCGACGCCATATTTTCCGTTGGCAATATCCTGCGGCAGAGCCTTCTCGAATTTAATCTTAAACTCCTTGCATCCTGCAAGCTGCTCCTTATCGTGGGGAGCAATCTCGACAACCTTATTACCCTCGGTAATTTCCATCACGTCCGAGCGCACAAACTGCACGCTGTCGCCCGCACCGCCCCAATAGAATCCGTAGGCCTGAGGGTGCATATAACGTCCCACAAGCGTATAGTCGTCAATGCGTTCTGTTACACGCAGATAGGTTCCGTGAATATTTATCGCATCGTCCATCATACCCTCGTAGAGGCCGCCGACCGACTTTATCGCACCCTTGCACGCCGAAAAATGTGTCGCATCGGCCTGTGTGGTAAAATAGCGTTCGCCACTGCGCGTAGCCACCTTAAAGCCATCGAGAGTAAGATTCTCGGTTACTTGCGCCAGCAGTCCCATACCCTCGGCATAATATACGTTTACATCGTTAAGCACAATATCCTTACACTGCGAGACAAAAATACCGGGCGTCGGACGGGCATACGAGCGCATCGCAACAACCGTACCGGGCACAAGGCGAGCATCGCGCCACGGAGCACGAATAACGCGCGGCTCAATCTCCTCGACACCATAAACACCCACCCAAATATCGCTTGTGCGATAGACCAGATGCCTTGTCTTTCCGTCGAAAGCAATGCCGGCCGACGGGGTAATCTCCCAATTGCTGCCGTATGTAATTAAACGTCCATCGACAATTTTATAGTTGGCATACGGTGCTATGCGATAGGTAATAAAGCCATTCTCGGTGTCATTCTCAAGCACCTCGACCTGCGTAATCTGCGGCACGCGTGTGTCGATGCCGATAAAATCGAGTGTGCAATTCTCGCAGTCCACCATTGCAACGGGGAGCATACGTCCGTTCATATAAAAATCGGCACGACGCGCATCCATCCCCTTAGCGTCGCCCTTGAGCGTGAGGTTCTTTATCCCTTCGAGCACAATTGCAACCTTTTTGGGATTATCTTGGTCGTGATTCGAGATAAAATACTCGCGTACGTTGGCGCTGTCGGGATAAAAATCGTAATCACCCCCATCGAACAAAAGCACCGCGGGGCTGCCGTCGCACTCGGCCTTGATTGTCGCTATTGCAGCAGCAATCTCCTCGGTCATATCCTCGCCCGTACCGGGAACAACACCAAAATCGGCAGCACGATAAACCCTCGGGCCGCAAGCAGCAAGCATAAACGCCGCAAAAACAATCACAAAAATACGTTTCATTGTTACTTAGAAGCAGTTTAAATTTCTAAAAGTAGTTTTTTGTATATTGGAAGCTGCTATTTCGTAGTTTTTTATGTTCAAAAATGACTATTTTCTTCTTTTTCTCGGTTACGTAGCCCGCTACGCGCCCTACAAAAAATAATAAAACATCCTATTTTTGACCTATAAAAACTTAACGATATAAATTCAAACAGCTTCTTTATCATTTTGTGCGAAGATAGTAAAAAAAATGTCATAATGTCGCAAATAGATTAAAATAAATCCACCAAAATAGAAATTTGCCACTTTGGCACGCTTTTTGTACGTATAATAATTAGGAAACTGTTTAAATTTCTTTCAAAAAAAAGGGAGAAACTTTTTCGTATATATATAATAGAAGATTGCCATTTTATTGCTATCTTCGCACAAATTTACTTTTTTCAAGAATAACTACAATTTAATATATAATGGGATTTAACGAATTTATTAGTAAACTTTTTGGAAACAAGGCCAGCCGCGATGCAAACGAGATTAGGCCTTGGGTTGAGAAAATCAAAGCTATATACCCGCAAATATCGGCACTCAGCAACGACGGTCTGCGCGAGCGCTCGGCCTCTCTTCGAGCCAAGATACAAGGCACAGTAACCGAGGAGCGCCGCAAAATAGCCGAGCTTAAGGAGAGCATCGAAAGCACCGACATTGACAAGCGCGAGGCCATCTTCAACCAAATAGACAAATTAGAGAAAGAGGTACTCGAAAAACTCGACAAAGCACTCGACGAGGCGCTGCCCGAGGCTTTTGCCATCGTAAAAGACACCGCCCGCCGCTTCACCGAGAACGAGGAGACAACAGTAAGAGCCACACAATTCGACCGCGACCTTGCCGCAAAATTCGACTTTGTACGCATCGAGGGCGACAACGCAATATACAGCAACCATTGGACAGCCGGCGGCAACGACACAAAATGGAATATGATACACTACGACGTACAGCTCTTCGGCGGCGTCGTGCTGCACAAAGGCAAAATAGCCGAGATGGCCACAGGAGAGGGAAAAACCCTTGTAGCCACCCTTCCCGTGTTCCTCAACGCCCTGACAGGCAACGGTGTGCACGTAGTAACCGTGAACGACTACCTTGCCAAGCGCGACTCGGAGTGGATGGGCCCCCTCTATATGTTCCACGGCCTCAGCGTCGATTGCATCGACAAGCATCAGCCCAATTCCGAGGCCCGTCGCAACGCCTATCTTGCCGATATTACCTTCGGAACAAACAACGAATTTGGCTTCGACTATCTGCGCGACAATATGGCAATGCAGCCCGACGACCTTGTGCAGCGCATACACAACTACGCCATTGTCGATGAGGTCGATTCAGTGCTCATCGACGACGCACGTACCCCCCTTATCATCGCCGGCCCCGTGCCCCGCACCGCCGACCAGATGTTCGAGGAATTCCGCCCCATTGTAGAGCGCTTGGTCGAGGCACAGAAGCGTTTAGCCACAGAATACCTTGCCGAGGCACGCCGCAAAATATACTCCGAGAACAAGGACGAGGTTGCCGAGGGCTATCTGTCGCTGTTCCGCAGCCACAAGGCACTGCCCAAGAACAAGCCCCTCATAAAACTTCTTAGCGAGCCGGGCGTAAAGACCGGAATGCTCAAGACCGAGGAGTACTATATGGAGCAGAACAACAAACGTATGCCCGAGGCAGTCGAGCCCCTATACTTTGTCATCGACGAGAAGAACAACAGCGTTGACCTCACCGACAAGGGAATCGAGCTCATCACAGGCAACGCACAGGACAAAGAATTTTTCGTACTTCCCGATATTGCCACACAGCTCTCGCAGCTCGAAAGCAGCAGCCTCACGGGCGAAGAGAAACTCGAAAAGAAAGACCAAATGCTTGCCGACTATGCAGTAAAATCGGAGCGCATACACACCATAAACCAGCTACTGAAGGCCTACACAATGTTCGACCGCGACGTCGAGTACGTTGTCAGCGAGGATGGCAAAATCAAAATCGTCGATGAGCAAACAGGCCGTATTATGGAGGGTCGCCGCTACTCTGACGGCCTCCACCAAGCCATCGAGGCCAAAGAGCGCGTCAAGGTCGAGGCCGCATCGCAGACCTTTGCCACCATCACCCTTCAGAATTATTTCCGTATGTACCACAAACTATCGGGAATGACAGGTACAGCCGAGACCGAGGCAGGCGAATTTTGGGACATCTACAAGTTGGACGTGGTAGTAATACCCACCAACCGCCCCATTGCGCGCAACGATATGAACGACCGCATCTACAAGACCAAGCGCGAGAAGTACAAAGCCGTAATCGAAGAGATTGAGAGCCTCGTTAATCAAGGCCGCCCCGTGCTTGTGGGTACAACCTCGGTCGAAATATCCGAAATGCTGAGCCGTATGCTCACAATGCGCAAGATACAGCACAACGTCCTCAACGCCAAGCTACACCAAAAAGAGGCCGACATTGTAGCAAAAGCCGGCCTCTCGGGCACCGTAACCATCGCCACCAATATGGCCGGTCGCGGTACCGATATTAAACTGAGCGACGAGGTCAAGGCCGCCGGAGGATTAGCCATCATAGGTACCGAGCGCCACGAGTCGCGCCGCGTCGATCGTCAGCTGCGCGGACGTGCCGGACGTCAGGGCGACCCCGGTTCATCGGTATTCTTCGTATCACTCGAAGATAACCTTATGCGTCTGTTCGGCAGCGACAAGATTGCCAAACTAATGGACAACAAATACGTTGGAATGGCCGACGGCGAGATGATAGAGAGCAGTATGATGACCAAACAGATTGAACGCGCCCAAAAGAAGGTCGAAGAGAACAATTTCGGCATCCGTAAGCGCCTGCTCGAATACGACGACGTAATGAACAAACAGCGCACAGTCATATACGCCAAGCGTCGCCACGCCCTCATAGGCGAGCGCATCGGAATGGACATTGTAAATATGATATGGGACCGCTGCTGCAACATCGCCGAGAACTTCCCCTACGACGACGCCAAACTCGAATTCCTTAGAATATTGGCAATGGAGCTACCCTTCGCCACACAAGAGGAGTACGACAAAATGGAGCCCGAGCAACGCGCCGAAAAATGCTTCGACGCAGCCATCGAGAATTTCAAGCGCAAGAGCGAGCGTATGGCAGGCACCGCACAACCCAACATAGAGTACATCTACCAAAAGACCGAGGGACAGGATGGCATCGTAACCGTGCCCATCACCGACGGCCGTCTGCTCTACAACATCCCCGTAAGCATCGTAAAGGCCTACGAGACACAGAGCAAAGAGATTGTAAAGTGCTTCCAGAAAGCAATACTGCTGCACACCATCGACAACGCTTGGAAAGAGAACCTGCGCGACCTCGACGAGTTGAAACACTCGGTACAGAATGCCACCTACGAGCAGAAAGACCCGCTACTCATCTTCAAACTCGAATCGGTTAACCTGTTCGACAAGATGGTAAACAAGATAAACGACCACACGGTATCGGTGCTCACCCGCGGACAGATACCACAAATAGACCCCGCAAGAGTTAATCAGGCACCGCAGCCCGAGCCTCCCCGCCGCCCCAAGCAGCAATACAGCGAGATAAAGGCCGACCTCAACGACCCCAACCAGCAAGCAGCGGCACAGAACGACACCCGCTCGGTGCGCCGCGAGCCCGTACGCGTCGAAAAGACCGTTGGTCGCAACGACCCCTGTCCCTGTGGCAGTGGCAAGAAATTCAAAAACTGCCACGGCAAGAACCTTTAAGCCACCGACAGTTACAGCAGTTTCAATGAACCAATAAAAAGCAGCAACTATGTTACTCAGCAAAGAATCGAACAGCAATCTGCAAAAAGCCATCGAAGCAATGGCCCGCGGCTACGTAACAACCGAAGAGACAAGCGTTACCGACTTTCACTTTCACGTAAACACCGAGAGCGGCATCCTCACCATCTTCGACGACGACGACCGCACGCTTGCAAGCACGCACATAAGCGAATGGGAGCACTTCGGCCAAGAGCACTGCTACGATATAATAGAAGCCACACTGCGCAGCAAACTAACCGAGGCGCAAGAGGCCGGCGAGCTCGACAATATGAACATCCTAAAGCCCTACTCGTGCCTGCTCATCGACGACGAAAAAGAGACCATCGTTGACCTGCTCTACGTTGACGACGACACATACATCATCAACGACGACCTAATGAAAAACTTCGACAAAGAGATGGACGAGTTTCTAAAGAAACTGTTAGAGGAGTAACACATTTGCACACCTTATTATATATATGCCGCACCATTTTTTTTGAGTGCGGCATATTATTTCATAAAAAAACTTAACGGCTTCATATTAGAGCAAAATTACAAAGAAAACTTTTTGCTTAGGAAAAGTTTTCTTTGTAATTTTGCAACGCAAAAGAGAAGAAATCCACAATAGACGCTGAAAACACCATTATGACAGTAAAGAAAATCGAAAATAACGACAGCAACAACGTCCACCTGCGCATTATAGAGGGGGCAAGCAAGCTCTTTCTGACCAAAGGCATAAAATGCGTGCGTATGGACGACATTGCCCACGAATTAGGTGTATCGAAGCGTACCATATACGAACATTTCGAGGACAAAGACCAGCTTCTGAGAAGCTGCCTGACTCATCTGCATCGCTACACGTCCGATAAGATACTCGACCACCTGCGCACAAATTCGCGCAACACACTCGACGTACTTCTGACAATGTACGAGGTATATTTCGCAATAATGAACAGAGTAAACAAACAATTCTTCATCGACCTTCAAAAGCTACCCGAGATTAAACAGAAGAACGACCGCCGCGAGCGTCTGAACCTGCACAAATTCAGACACCTGATGCACAAAGGCATAGAAGAGGGACTGTTCCGCGAAGATATAAACCTTGATGTACTCGCCTACATCCTGCATCACGACCTTAAACTAATAACACTTGAACAACAATTCAAAAATCAATCGGCCGAGGAGCTTGGAAAAGCCTTCATCCTCTTCTATCTGCGAGGAATAGCCACCCCCAAAGGCCAACAGATAATAGAACAATTCATCGACAAACTCAACAAGAAAGAGAACAAACAATAAATACAGTATTTTTATGAACATTAAAATGCGATTAAAGACATTGGCTGCTATGCTGGCACTCGTAACGCTGACATACGCACAAGAGGCCAACCCCACAATGCACCTAACGCTCGACAAAGCCATCGAGCTTGCATTGAGCGAGAATCCCACAATGAAAGTAGCCGAGCAGGAGATACAGCTCAAAGAGGTATCGAAGCGCGAGGCGTGGCAGAATCTGCTTCCCACAGTATCCATCGACGGAACAATCTCGTACAACATCAAGGTTGCCGAGATTAAGACAAGTATGGGTAGCTTCAAGATGGGAATGGACGACTCGAACACGTGGAACGGAGCGCTTCAGGTAGCCCTCCCGCTCTACGCCCCCGCAGTCTATAAGACAATGAGCCTCAGCAAGAGCGACCTTGAGCTCGCCGTCGAGAAGAGCCGCGGCTCAAGAATAGACCTTATCAATCAGGTAACAAAGGCCTACTACCAGCTAATGCTTGCGCAGGACTCTTATAAAGTGTTGCAGGACAACTACAAACAAGCCGAGATAAATTTCGACATTGTAAAAGCAAAATTCGAGCAAGGCAGCGTCAGCGAATATGACAAGCTGAGCGCCGAGGTACAGAAAAACAGCGCTTGGCCCGCAGTGATAAGCGGCAAGAACGCCGTCGAGCTTGCCAAGCTACAACTGAAAGTGCTTATGGGCATTACGGCCGACGTCAACCTTGTAATAGACGACAATCTGAAGAACCACGAGGCACAGATGGCAGCAGCAGGCACTGAGAGCATCGACCTTACCAACAACTCGACACTGCGTCAGTTAGACCTCAGCGCCGAGCTTCTGAGAAAGCAGCGTAAGATTCTCAGCACCTCGTTCCACCCCACCCTTGCCCTTGTCGGCAGCTATCAGTACCAATCAATGTCGAACACAAATTGGGAGGTAAACAACTACAATTGGAGCAACGCCTCGTCGCTGACCCTCTCGCTGAGCATCCCCCTCTTCAAAGCAAGCAATTTCACAAAGCTCAAGAGCAACAAGATACAGCAGAGCCAATTGGCCGAGAATCGTCTGAACACCGAGCGTATGCTCAATATGCAGGCACAGAGCTATATGGACAATATGAAGAAAAGCGCCGAGCAACTACATTCGAGCAAATTAGCAGTGGAGCAGGCACAAAAAGGCCTCACCATCAGCCAGAAGCGCTACGAGGTAGGAAAAGGCACCATCCTCGAACTTAACAACTCACAAGTATCGCTCACCAACACCCAGCTGGCCTACAACAACACAATATTTGATTATCTTGTAGCCCAATCAGAACTCAACACAGTATTAGGAAAAGAATAAAAACACAATACCATTATGAAGAAACATCTGACACTAATGACAATTGCCGCTGCACTCACCCTTTGCTCGTGCACCGGCGAGGAGCAAAGCGCACAAAGCACTCAGGAGACAACAAAGCCCAACGTAAAAATTGCACAGGTAACAGCCGAGGCCGTTGCACAGACCGAGACATTCGCAACAACCGTCGAGGCCGAGGTTAAGAACAACATCATCCCCAACGCCCCCCTGCGCATCGGCAAAATCCTTGTCGAGGTTGGCGACAACGTCGTTAAGGGCCAAAAGCTCGTCGAGCTCGACGCCAGCAACCTTGAGCAGCTGACACTGCAAGTCGAGAACCAACGCATCGAGTTTAACCGCGTAGCCGAGCTTTACAAAGTGGGCGGTGCCTCAAAAGCCGAGTACGACAACGCAAAGACCGCACTCGAGGTTAACGAGAAAGCCCTCAAGAACCGTCTCGAAAATACCGTGCTTGTAAGTCCCATCAACGGTGTTATATCGGCACGTAACTACGATAATGGTGATATGTACGGCGGCCAGCCCATCCTTGTTGTCGAGCAGATAACACCCGTAAAGATGAAGGTCAACGTAAGCGAGAAATACTTCTCTAAAGTTAAGAAAGGCTCGGACGTAACACTCACATTCGAGACCTACGGCGATGAGACATTCACCGGTAAGGTAAACATCATCTACCCCACCATCGACCCCGCCACACATACTTTCCCCGTCGAGATTGCACTCTCGAACAACGACCGCCGCGTGCGTCCCGGAATGTTCGGACACGCCACAATCAATTTCGGCGAGGCCAATCACGTCGTTGTGCCCGACGCAGCAGTCATCAAGCAGGCCGGTAGCGGCGACTACTACATCTACACATACGCTGGCGGCAAAGTTAGCTACGACAAGGTACAGATAGGCAAGCGTATGGGCGACAGATACGAGCTCATCTCGGGCGTTGCATCGGGTGCCGAGGTAGTAATTGCCGGTCAGAATGCCCTTGCCAACGGCGTCGAGGTTAATGTAATAAAGTAACAAACACAAACATAAAAACGACACTATATGAGTATTTATGAAAGTTCAGTAAGAAAGCCGATAATGACGTCGCTCTGTTTCTTGGCGATTGCACTATTCGGTATATTCTCACTATCGAAGCTCCCCATCGACCTTATGCCGGATATTGAGACAAATACCATTATGGTATTTACCTACTACTCCGGAGCAAGCGCCGAGGATATTGAGAACAACGTAACACGCCCGCTCGAAAACACCCTTAACTCGACCGAGCATCTGAAGCACATTACCTCGAACTCGCGCGAGAACGTATCGGTAATTACGCTGGAATTTGAGTTTGGTTACGACATTGACGACCTAACGAACGACGTCCGCGACAAGCTTGATATGGTAGCATCATCGCTTCCCGACGATGCCAACAACCCTATCATCTTCAAATTCTCGACCGATATGATTCCCATTATGATGATTTCGGCAACGGCCGAGGAGAGTCAGGCAGCGCTGTACAAAATTCTTGACGACAACATTGTAAACCCCCTTGCACGTATCGAGGGCGTGGGTACAGTGTCAATCAGCGGTGCCCCCGAGCGCGAGATTAACATCTATATGGACCCCGTGAAGATGGAGGCCTATAATATCTCGGTCGAGGCTGTCAGCGCCGTAATTTCGGCCGAGAACCGCAATATCCCCGGTGGTACATTCGATATTGGTAACAACACCTACTCGCTGCGCGTCGAGGGAGAATTTAAGAATCCCCAAGATATGCTCGACCTTGTAGTCGGCACACGCGGCGGCGCCAACATCTATCTGCGCGACGTTGCCCGCATCGTCGATAGCGTACAGGAGCGTGCACAGCGCAGCTTCACCGACGGACAGCAGGGAGCGAT
Source organism: Bacteroidaceae bacterium (assembly GCA_017407905.1). Taxonomy (GTDB): domain Bacteria; phylum Bacteroidota; class Bacteroidia; order Bacteroidales; family Bacteroidaceae; genus HGM04593. The sequence continues at coordinate 56,029 of JAFQVS010000074.1, forward strand.
GATTATCGTTCAGAAGCAGTCGGGCGGTAACTCGGTTGCCATTGCCAATGCCGTACGCGAGGAGCTTCCCAAACTCCAGAAGCGCCTGCCCTCGGACGTCGAGCTCGACATTATTGTTGACACCTCGGAGAACATTGTACAGACAGTAAATACCCTCACCGACACCATCCGCGACGCGCTTATCTTTGTGGTGCTTGTGGTATTTATCTTCCTCGGACGCTGGAGAGCAACTGTGATTGTTGCCATCACAATCCCCTTCTCGCTGGTAGCATCGTTCATCTATCTGTTTGCAACCGACGGCTCAATCAATATGATTTCACTCTCTTGTTTGAGTATAGCCATCGGTTCGGTGGTTGACGACGCCATCGTGGTGCTCGAAAATGTAACGACGCACATCGAGCGCGGTTCGAGTCCCTACAATGCCGCTGTTCACGGAACAAATGAGGTGGGTACCTCGGTAATGGCATCTACACTGACAATGTTTGCCGTGTTCTTCCCCCTGACAATGGTTACAGGTATGGCCGGTGTGCTCTTCAAGCAGCTCGGTTGGATGATGTGTATCATTATGCTCATCTCGTTGGTTGCTTCACTGACACTGACACCTATGATGTGTGCAAAAATGCTTAAATTGCAGAAAAAACAGAGCAAACTCTTCATTAAGATATACACCCCCATTCAGAAGGGTCTCGATGCCATTGACGATGCATACGCACGCATAATCAACTATGCCGTACGCCACCGTTGGACTGTGCTGGCAGCCTGCTTCGGATTATTTGTCGTTAGTTTGACATTGGCAAAAGGCATTAAGAGCGAGTTCTTCCCCTCGAACGACGGCGGACGTGCAACAGCCACAATCGAGCTTCCCATCGGTTCACGCGTCGAGCACTCGCAGGATATTGCGCTTAAGCTCACCAATATGTGGAAAGAGCGCTACGGCGACGACCTTAAGGCTTGTAACTTCACCGTTGGTCAGGCCGACGAGAATAACACTTTTGCATCGCTACGCGACAACGGCTCGCACATCATCAGTTTCAATATGAGTTTCGTCCCCTCGGACGAGCGTGAGCTGTCAATCGACCAAATTTGCGACCAGATGCGTGCCGACGTAAAATTGTTCCCCGAGATTGCACGAAGCAACATCTCGACAGGTCAGCAGGGAATGGGCGGACAGAGCGCTGCCACATTCGAGATTTACGGACACGACTTTACCGAGACCGACAAGGTTGCCAAAGAGCTTGCCGACAAGCTGCGCAGCAACGAGATGTTCACACAGGTGATTATCAGCCGCAGCGACTATCAGCCCGAGTATCAGGTGGTATTCGACCGCGAGAAGCTGGCAATGCACGGACTGAATCTGAGCACCGCTGCCACCTATCTGCGTAACCGCTACAATGGTTCGTTGGCAACATATTTCCGCGAGGATGGCGACGAGTACGACGTAAAGGTGCGCTACGAGCCCGACAGCCGTACAAGCATCGAGGCCATCGAGAATATCGTAATATACTCATCAACGGGTAAGCCCGTGCGCATCAAGGAGCTCGGAAAGGTTATTCAGGAGGATACACCCCCTACCATCGAGCGTAAAGACCGCGAGCGTATTGTAACCGTTGACGGCGTGCTTGCAGCAGGAGCCGTACTGAGCGACGGTGTTGCATACGGCGAGTCGGTAATTGAGAAGATGGATATTCCCTCGGGTATTGCCGTACAGGTAGCCGGTTCGTACGAAGACCAGCAGGATTCTAACCGCGACCTCGGTCAGTTGGGTATTATCATCCTTATTCTTGTGTTCATTGTAATGGCCTCGCAGTTCGAGTCGCTCACCTACCCCTTCATCCTTATGTTCTCGGTGGTGTTTGCCCTTAGCGGTGTGCTCATCGGACTATTCGTTACAGGCTCGAACCTTAACATTATGTCGATGCTCGGAGGTATTATGCTCATCGGTATGGTTGTGAAGAACGGTATTGTGCTCATCGACTATATTATGCTGTTGCGCGAGCGTGGATTGGGTATTATTCAGGCTTGTGTGGGTGCGGCAAAGAGCCGTCTGCGTCCTGTGCTTATGACAACCTGTACCACTATTCTTGGTATGGTGCCAATGGCTGTCAGTCAGGGTGTAGGTGCCGAGATGTGGCGTCCGCTTGGTATTGCCGTAATCGGCGGTCTGACGGTATCGACCATTATGACACTTATTTATGTTCCTGCAATGTACTGTGTATTTGCCGGCGTTGGTATTAAGAATCGCCGCAGAAGCCTTAAGAAGCAGCGCGAGCTTGCCGCTTATTGGAACGAGCACAAGCAAGAGGAGCAGCTTAAGCACAAGGATAGAAACTAACTGAATATGCTTTATGCGGCGCTTCCGCAATAAGGCGCGCCGTATAAGCATATTATTGATAAAAAAACAGAAGAAGAATATGAAAAGTATATTTATTACATTCGATATTTCGCACAAAGAGGAGATTATAAGTATGCTCGAGCATAACAACTGCCGCGGATTCTCGTTCTTCGACCAGATGCAGGGGCGAGGCAGTCGTACAGGAGACCCCCACTATGGCTCGCACGCGTGGCCCTCGATGTGCGGTGGTATTATCTCGATTGTCGATGACAATAAGGTCGAGAAGCTGCTTGCCGAGATTAAGAAGATTGACACCGAGGCTCCCCAGCTTGGTCTGAGAGCCTTTGTATGGAACATTGAGCAAAGTTATTGATACACACTCTCTTTAAGAAGAAAATCCTCTCCACAGCACCGAAACGTGCTGTGGAGAGGATTTTCTCTAAAGGTGGCCCGGAGGATGCAGGGCTTTTATAACTGAATTATTTGTGCCCGATAAATATGGCTCAGTAGAAATTTACTGT
>JAFQVS010000075.1 GCA_017407905.1 Bacteroidaceae bacterium
CGGTCTTATCCACATCACAGACCTCTCTTGGGGTCGCGTAAGCGAGCCCGGCGAGCTTGTTTCTCTCGCCCCGAAAATCAACGTTGTTATCCTTGATTTCGACGACGAGAAGAAGCGCATCGCTCTTGGTCTGAAGCAGCTTACTCCCCATCCTTGGGATGCAATCGACCCCAACCTCAAAGTGGGCGACATTGTTAAGGGTAAGGTTGTTGTTATGGCCGACTATGGTGCATTCATTGAGATTGCTCCCGGCGTTGAGGGTCTTATCCACGTATCAGAGATGTCTTGGAACCAGCACCTGCGTTCGGCTCAGGACTTTATGAAGGTGGGCGACGAGGTAGAGGCTGTCATCCTGACACTCGACCGCGACGAGCGCAAGATGTCTTTGGGTATCAAGCAGCTTAAGGAAGACCCTTGGACAAACATCGAGGATAAATATCCCGTTGGCTCGAAGCACAGCGCTAAGGTTCGTAACTTCACAAACTTCGGTATCTTCGTTGAGATTGAGGAGGGTGTTGATGGCCTCATCCACATCAGCGACCTCTCTTGGACAAAGAAGATTAAGCACCCCTCTGAGTTTACTCAGATTGGCGAGAGCATCGAGGTACAGGTACTCGAAATTGACAAGGAGAATCGTCGTTTGAGCCTCGGCCACAAGCAGCTTGAGGAGAATCCCTGGGACGTATTCGAGACAGTGTTCACCGTTGGTTCAATCCACGAGGGTGTTATCACCGAGCTCATCGACAAGGGTGCAGTTGTATCGCTCCCCTACGGCGTTGAGGGCTTCGCTACTCCCAAGCACCTTGTAAAAGAGGACGGCTCGCAGGCTAAGGCCGAGGAGAAGCTCGAGTTCAAGGTAATTGAGTTCAACAAAGAGGCAAAGAGAATCATCCTCTCGCACAGCCGCATCTTCGAGGATGTAGCAAAGGCCGAGGAGAAAGCCGAGAAGAAGGCAGCTGCCGCAGCTCGCAAGAGCAGCAAGAAGGCAGTTGAGGAGACACCCGCAATCCAGAATCAGGCAGCCTCGACAACTCTTGGCGACATTGACGCACTTGCAGCACTGAAGAGCAAGCTCGAAAGCGGCGAGTAATCAATAATAAGATACATAAAAGCCACCAATTGAGTGTACCGAGCATCGGTACACTCAATTTTTTATTCCTCTTAAAAAGCAATCTGCACCCACTCCCCCAAAAAACAAAAAACAGAAGCAGTCTCACCCGCTACATTATTACACAAACTCCCAAAGATTAGATACGACGCAAAAAAAAGAAAAAATCTTAGAAGCCCCCCTCTGCCATCATTTTCAGACACATAAAAATAATTGACGGCAAACTTATAGAACCCAAAATTTAAACAGCCGCCAAAAAATTGAAAAAACAAAAAAATTTCCTTATCTTCGCGTGATTTTGCAAACAATAAAAGAATAATGCTCGAAAAAGACAAACAACTATACAGCGCAAAAGCCCCCGGCACCATAGAAAAAATGGCGCAAGAGATACTGTGCAATATCCCCAAAGAGCATAAAATATTAAAAATAGTATTCTTCATCAAGGCCGACGGCCCGAGCAACTACCTATCAACGCGCGCGAGCCTCGCAACAAGCCTGCAAGAGGCCTTCCCCACAGAGACACCGCTTCTGAGCTACGTAGCGCAAGAGACCGCCGACGGACTGCTGAGAGCCGAAGTAATCACCCTTGCCGACAGCAGCGCCACAATAGAGCGCCACAGCAACCACATAATCCTCTCGCGCGAAGGCACACGCGAGCTTATGACCGGAGGAATAATTCCACACAACCTCGAAGAATCGACCTACGCACAATCACTCGACATTTTCGAGCAGATAAAAACGATACTCGACGCGAGCAAATTTGCCATAAACGACATTTACCGTCAGTGGAATTACATCGAGGGCATAACAATAGAGAGCGACGGCAGCCAAAATTATCAAGAATTTAACGACGCACGCAGCCTCTTCTACGCCGGCGCCGAGTGGAGCAACGGCTACCCCGCCGCCACAGGCATAGGCAGCAGTGCCGGCGGTGTGATGGTCGATTTATACGCCCTCAGCAGCCCCCACACTGTGAACCGTCCCATCGACAACCCCCTGCAAATAGCCGCCCACAACTACTCGAAACAGGTGCTTGCCGACAACCGTCAGACCGAGAAAAACGAAAAAAGCACCCCAAAATTCGAGCGGGCCCGTCTGACAGCCCAAACGATACACATCTCGGGCACGGCAGCCATACGCGGCGAGGCAAGCTCGCCTGACAACGACATTCTTGCACAGACCGAGGCCACAATGCAGATAATGAACCATTTAGTCTGCCCCGAGAATATCCCCACCCCGTGCAACGCCACAGAGTACGACTTTCTGCGCATATACGTCAAGCACAAGAGCCACATTCCCCTTGTACAGGAATATATGCAGGCCCACTACCCCGCCCCCCTCAAGCACTACCTTGTGAGCGATATATGCCGCCCCGAGCTACTCATCGAGATTGAAGGCACCGCACACATACAGCCCTAATTGTTAAAAAAAAGAAAAAACACATCCCATCGTCCAAACAAAAACGGCCGATGGGATGTTTGCATAATACAACGGCGTCGCCGGGCGGCCCTCCCCAAGAGAGAGAATGCCAAGAAAGCCGACGGCCCTGCATACGTCAGCGCTTTTAGACGCACCAGCGCCCTCCCCGACGCCGTTATGTCAAAAAACAATTAACCCTATATATAAACAACTAAAAAAAGAGAAAAAATGAGTATGCCCGTAAGACGAGGAACATCACAAGGATGGATTCCCAGCATTTTCAACGACTTTTTCAACAACGACTGGATGATTCACAGCAGCAGCACAGCCCCGGCAATAAATGTGCTCGAAGGCGAGAGAGGCTACACCGTCGAGGTTGCCGCCCCCGGAATGACAAAAGATGACTTCAGCATCCGCCTCGGAGGCGACAACAATCTGTGCATCACGATGGAAAAAAACTGCGGATGCAAAGACGGCAAAGAGTGCTGCGAGCACAAAGAGAGCACCCCCGTCAAAGAGAGCGACGAGCCCAAAGGCCGCTATCTGCGCCGCGAATTTTCATACACCAAGTTCAAGCAGACACTACTGCTGCCCGAGGATGTAGATAGCTCGAAAATTGAGGCCAAAATGAACAACGGTGTCCTGAGCATAGAAATACCCAAAAAGACACCCACTCAGCCTCAGCACACAAGTAGAGACATTGCCATAGGATAATAAGCCCCCGGCAGACCTCTGCCCAATGATTGCGACAAAGATGCGCCAAATATTCAAGGTTGGCGCATCTTTGTACAATATTATCACACAGCCCTCGGCAGCAAAAAAAAGCAATAAGCCGCAGTAGTATGCAATTAAATTCGTATCTTCGCCTAAATTAAAGAAAAAATATGCTCATACAACTACTATTCGTACTTACAGCCATAATAATAGGCGCCCGATTGGGAGGCATCGGCCTCGGAGTGATGGGCGGAATAGGCCTTGCACTGCTGACATTTGTCTTTGGTCTCGAACCCACCTCGCCACCCATTGACGTAATGCTTATGATTGCCGCCGTAATATCGGCAGCATCGTGTATGCAGGCAGCAGGCGGCCTCGACTATATGGTAAAAATCGCCGAGCGCATACTGCGTCGCAACCCCTCGCACGTAACCATTCTTGCGCCCTTTGTTACCTACACGCTTACCTTTCTGGCCGGCACGGGACACGTAGCCTACTCGGTGCTGCCCGTCATTGCCGAGGTAGCAGCCGACAGCAAGATACGTCCCGAGCGTCCGCTGGGCATTGCCGTCATTGCCTCGCAGCAGGGAATAACCGCGAGCCCAATCTCGGCGGCCACGGTGGCGCTGCTGGGGCTGCTCACAGGCCATAATATCAGCCTTTTCGACATTCTGAAAATATGCGTTCCGGCCACGCTCATCGGAATATTCGTGGGGGCCCTCTTCTCGATGCGCGTGGGCAAAGAGCTCATCGACGACCCCGAATACAGGCGTCGCGTACGCGAGGGCATTTTTGACGCAGAGCGCACCGAGCGCTGCACAATAAAAAGCCTCTTAAACGCCCGTCTGTCGGTGGGAATTTTCCTCAGCGCCACACTGCTTATTGTACTCTTCGGCTCAATCCCCTCGCTGCGCCCCACATTTGATGGCGAGGCCGTGGGGATGCCAATCCTCATCGAGATTCTTATGCTCAGCGCCGCCGCACTCATCCTGCTGCTGACACGCACCGACGGCATTGCAGCCACAAAAGGCTCAATATTCCCCGCGGGAATGCAGGCCGTAATTGCCATCTTCGGCATTGCGTGGATGGGCGACACATTCATCAACGGTAACATTGCACAGTTGACAGCCTCAATCGAGGGGATTGTAAGAGAGATGCCGTGGCTCTTCGGCCTTGCACTCTTTGTAATGTCCATTCTCCTGTATAGTCAGGCAGCCACGATACGCGCCATTGCCCCGCTGGGCCTCGCGCTTGGAATATCGCCGATGATGATGATAGCCCTTTTCCCGGCCGTCAACGGATATTTCTTCATCCCCAACTACCCCACCGTCGTTGCAGCCATAAATTTCGACCGCACAGGCACAACAGGTATCGGCCGCTGGGTGCTGAACCACTCATTTATGATGCCCGGCCTTGTAACAACAGCCGTGTCGCTTGCCGCCGGACTGCTGCTCATTCAGATTATGTAAATACTCTGAAGAAACACCCCACAGAGCAAAAGAGTGCGCTTTTCGTGCGCACTCTTTTTTTTACGTTGAAGCGACCCACTTTTTTGCCCCACAGCAAAAAATAGAACAAAAGAGAATTTATTATCGCCTCGATAGGCTTTTTTAATACTTTTTTGCTATTTTTGCGTTAATGTGCAAAATAGAGTGCGCACGTCCTTTTTTGCGTGATACTCAAACAACAAAGGCACACACCATAAACGCATAAGAATGAAAATAGAAGATAAAAACATAGGATGGATTGATGCACTGCGCGTAGCCGCCTGCTTCGTCGTGGTATTTGCGCATTGTTGCGACCCCTTTGTGGCACAATTCGACGCCAACCGCGAGATGTTCCTCACGGGAGTTTTTATGGGCAGCCTCACACGCCCCTGCGTCCCCATTTTTACGATGATGACAGCCGTGCTTCTGTTGCCCGTTGGGCAAGGCACCACGATGGGCGCCTTCTACTCGAAGCGCATCGGACGCCTCGTAAAGCCCCTCATTTTTTGGTCGTTGGCCCTCCCCCTGCTGACATACGCCTATTTTGTCTATGTCAACCCACACACAGCAAATATGCAACTATCGGTGGCCGACTACACAAGAGAGACACTCCTCGGCCGATTATACACCTTTATCTTCAATTTCAATTTCGACACAACACCCCTGTGGTACCTCTATATGCTCATAGGCCTCTACCTTATAATGCCCATCATAAGCAGCTGGCTTGCTCAGGCCTCGCGCAAGGATATAAAGACCGTGCTCGGTGTGTGGGTGGGCACACTCTTTATCCCCTATCTTAATATGCTGGCCCCACTCTTGGGCTACAAGGGCAACTACGGCAATATGGGGTTGTTCGGAGTGTGCGATTGGAACATCTACGGCTCATTCTACTACCTATCCGGATTCATCGGCTACATAATCTTGGCCTACTATCTAAAGACCTACCCCCCGGAGTGGAGCAGAAAAAAGATGGTAGCAATAAGCCTCCCGATATTCCTTGCAGGCTACGCAATAACATCATTAGGATACATAAAAACCAACGAATATTTCCCCGGCAACTACGCCTACCTTGAGATTATTTGGTACTTCTGCTCGGTAAACGTCTTTATGATGACACTCCCCGTGTTTCTGCTGTTCCAACGCCTTGCCACAAAGAGCCGTCCGTGGCTCGCCGGGATAGCAAAGCTCACATTCGGAATATACCTGTGCCACTTTGTCTTTACATTCGTCAGCTACGATATTTTCGACACCCCGACGCTGCCCTACGCACTGCGCATAGTGCTTGCAGCAACGCTCACATTCAGCATCAGCACAACGCTTGTGTGGGCAATGTCGAAGAGCAAAATAACCCGAATATTTATTAGTTAACCTTTTATTTATAAACACAAACGTATGAAAAAATTAGTTTTTGGAATTTTATTCCTTTGTTGCGGATTATTGTCGTGCAGCGACAGTAACAACGTGGCCGACTATCGCGTAGTGCCCCTGCCGCAAGAGATTACAACCACCGCAGGCGACGCATTTGTTCTGAGCGACCAGACCTACATTGTCTATCCCAAAGATAATGCCGCTATGGAGCGCAACGCCGAGTTTCTGGCACAGTACATCAAGGAAAAGACAAATTTAACACTCACAACCACCGCCGACGAGCGTCCCAACGCAATCACCCTTGCAACAGGCAACGTAAGCGACAACAAAGAGGGCTACAAAATCACAGTAAAGAACGATGGCATAAGCATCGTCGGAGCCTCAGAGGCCGGAGTATTCTACGGCATCCAGACACTGCGCAAGTCCCTCCCCGTTATCAAGAGCGGCAAAGTAACCCTTCCCGCAGTGGAGATTAACGACTACCCCCGCTTCAGCTACCGCGGTGCCCATTTCGACGTATCGCGCCACTTCTTCACAATGGACTCCGTTAAGCGCTTCATTGATATGCTGGCATTGCACAACATCAACCGCTTCCATTGGCACCTCACCGACGACCAAGGCTGGCGCATCGAAATAAAGAAATACCCCAAGCTATCGACCATAGCAGCCGAGCGCGACGAGACAGTCATCGGCCGTAACAGCGGCGAGTACGACGGACAGCACTACGGCCCCTTCATCTACACACAAGACGACTGCCGCGAGATTGTACGCTACGCAGCCGAGCGCCACATCATCGTAATCCCCGAGATTGACCTTCCCGGACATATGCAGGCAGCCCTCGCCGCCTACCCCGAGTATGGTTGCACCGGCGGCCCCTACGAAGTGTGGAAAATGTGGGGAGTATCCGACAACGTACTATGCGCAGGTAACGACGCAACCCTCAAATTCATCGAGGACGTACTCACAGAGGTAATCGAAATATTCCCCTCGGAGTACATTCACATTGGCGGCGACGAGTGTCCCAAGACACAATGGGAGAAATGTCCCAAATGTCAGGCCCGCATCAAGAAATTAGGCATCAAAGGCGACAAAAAACACAGCGCCGAGATGTACCTTCAGAGCTTCGTAATCAACCACGCCGAGAAATTCCTCAACAGCAAAGGCCGTCAGATTATCGGCTGGGACGAGATACTCGAAGGAGGCCTTGCCCCCAACGCCACAGTACACTCTTGGCGCGGCGTATCGGGTGGCATCGAGGCCGCTAAGCAAGGCCACGACTGCATAATGTCGCCCACCGACTATATGTATTTCGACTACTACCAGACAAAATACACCGACGACGAGCCCCTCGCAATCGGCGGTTACCTCCCCATCGAGAAAGTATATAGCTTCGAGCCCTACGACAAACGCCTCACCCCCGAGCAGCAGAAGCACATCATCGGCGTACAGGCCAACCTGTGGACCGAGTATATCCCCACATATACACACGTCGAGTATATGGAGCTTCCCCGTATGGCAGCCCTCGCCGAGGTACAGTGGTGCAAGCCCGAGAACAAAGACTACGAGGACTTCAAATTCCGTCTGATGCCCCTCATTGCAATGTACGACCTTTACAAGTACAACTACGCAAAGCACATCTTCGACATTAACCCCTCATTCGTAACCGACACCGAGAATGGCGCAATAGTAGCCACATTCACCACAATCGACAATGCCGATGTACACTACACCCTCGACGGCACCGAGCCCACAACAGCCTCGCCCAAATACACAGGCCCCGTACAGATTAAAGAGAGCTGCACAATAAAGGTAAAAGGCTTCAGCCCCCGCGGCGCCACAAGAACCTTCAGCGAGACATTCACATTCAACAAAGCCACAGCAAAGCCCATTGAGATGGTACAGCCCATCAACGAGCAGTACATATTCGAGGGCCCCACTACCCTTGTCGATGGTCTAAGAGGCAACAACAACTACCGCACAGGCCGTTGGTTGGGATTCAGGGCCAACGATTTTGAGGCCATAATCGACCTTAAAACAGCCGACGAGATTAAGAACGTCAGCTTCAACACAAACGTCGAGAAGGGCGATTGGATTTTCGGAGCACGCGGAATCATCGTATCAGTATCCGAGGATGGCAAAGAGTACACCGAGGTATTCAACGAGCTCTACCCCGCAATGACCGAGGCCAACCCCAACCAAATTTACACCCACAGCATCGACTTTGCGCCCGTAAAGGCACGCTACGTAAAGGTAAAAGTCCTTGTCGAGCACAGCATCCCCGAGTGGCACGGCGGCCGTGGCAACTACGGATTCCTGTTTGTTGACGAGATTGCAATAAACTAATCTCCACCAATCAGATAATCAGATAATTAAATAATAAACGTCCCGAAATATTTCGGGACGTTTATTATTTGATGTTCGCAGGCCGTCGGCCCATAAAACCACATTCAAAATATAGCCTTTAGGAAATACTTTCCGAGCGCAGCAACAATCAATCGACAAATTTAACCTTTCCAAAGTCGCGAGGCTTTGCATCGGGAGCCTCATCGGCATATCCGAATCCCACACACAGACAAAGCTCGTAGCCCTCGCTGAAGCCCAATCGCTCAAGAATCTCCCCCTTCTTAGGGCTCTCCATAATAAAGCGCACAGGGCTACCCAAACAGATAGAGCCCACCCCCAACGACGTTGCCGAGAGCATCATATTCTGCGCCAACAGTCCACAATCGTAAGCCGAAAAATCGTACGACGGGTCGCGAGCGATAAAAGCCATCACAGGCGCCCCGCGGAAGCACGAGCCGACAGCTACGTCCCTACCCTCGGACATTGCCTCTTTAATAAAATCCATCGTTGCTGCATTATCAACCACACGCACCTCCCACGACTGCTTATTCTGTCCGTTGGGAGCATTTATTCCACACTCAAGGATAATATTCATAGTGTCGCGCGCAACCGTCTGAGGCTTATATTTTCGGATACTGCGGCGCGCCATAATATTCTCAATCACCGCCTTCGACGACGACGAAGCGCTGCAAGCGTCCGCACACTCACTATTCTCGGCCGCAGGGCCGCTACACGACACGGCAGCCATCATACAGAGGCCACCCATAAAAGTTTTAAGATATTTCATAGTCCTTTACATTTTTTAGGCCACTAAGATAATATACAATAAGGTTAATAGCGCATACGCACGGTCAATTTTTCAGAAAAATTAAGAAAAAACATTGCCTGCGGTATTCTCCGCAGGCAATGCCAAATTATCTGAAAACCTAAGAATTTATTCTTGGTCGATGAATCACTTATACTCGTCCCAGCTCTTTACGGGCATCTCATTAACATCAATCTTGCAGAAAGCACGGATAAATGCGCTTGCCAGACGAGCATTTGTAATAAGCGGAGTATTGTGGTCGATGGCCGCACGACGTATGCGGTAACCATTGGTAAGCTCGCGCTTAGTGTGATTCTTGGGAATATTTATGATAAGGTCGAAACGGTGGTCGGCAATCATCTGCATCACATTATTCTCGGCGTTGGGGTCCTCATCGGGCCACATTACCGGCTGCGCGTTTATGCCGTGCTCGTTCAGGAATTTTGCTGTGCCTAAGGTAGCGTAAATATCGTAACCCTTAGCCGCAAGAACGCGTGTCGAGTCGAGAAGGTCAACCTTAGACTTTGCAGCGCCCGACGACACCATCACACTCTTCTTGGGGACAGAGTAACCCACTGCAATCATAGCATTGAGCAGAGCCTCCTCGAAGTCGTCGCCTATGCAACCAACCTCGCCGGTCGATGACATATCAACGCCAAGCACGGGGTCGGCCTGATGCAGACGGCTGAACGAGAATTGCGAGGCCTTTACACCAATCCAATCAATGTCGAATGCCGACTTATCGGGACGGCTGTAGGGAGCGCCCAACATAATGCGTGTGGCAGTCTCGATGAAATTACGCTTCAGAATCTTAGAGACAAAGGGGAACGAGCGCGAAGCACGCAGATTACACTCGATTACCTTAACCTCGTTGTTCTTGGCAAGGAACTGTATGTTAAAGGGACCCGAGATATTGAGCTCTTTTGCAATGCGGCGGCTGATTTTCTTGATGCGTCGTGCAGTCTCGAAATATATCTTCTGTGCGGGGAAGACAAGCGTTGCGTCGCCCGAGTGCACTCCGGCAAACTCGACGTGCTCCGAGATTGCATACTCGACAACCTCGCCGTTCTGCGCCACGGCATCAAACTCAATCTCCTTTGTCTCCATCATAAACTGCGATACAACCACAGGATACTCCTTCGACACCTCGGCTGCCATTGCAAGGAACTCTTTCAGCTCATCCTCGTTGTAACATACGTTCATTGCAGCGCCCGAGAGCACATACGATGGACGCACAAGCACCGGATAGCCCACTTTTTCGACAAAGGCCTCCATATCCTCAAGGCTCGTGAGCTCTTTCCACGCAGGCTGGTCGATGCCCAGCTGGTCGAGCATAGCCGAGAATTTATGACGATTTTCGGCACGGTCAATCGACAGAGGCGACGTTCCAAGAATGGGCACCGACTGACGATGCAGTTTCATTGCAAGATTATTGGGAATCTGTCCGCCCACCGATACAATCACACCGCCCGGCTGCTCAAGGTCGATGACATCAAGCACGCGCTCGAACGACAGCTCGTCGAAATAGAGACGGTCGCACATATCGTAGTCGGTCGATACAGTCTCGGGGTTGTAGTTTATCATAATTGACTTATAGCCCAGCTTACGCGCCGTCTGAACGGCATTTACCGAGCACCAGTCAAACTCGACCGACGAACCGATGCGATAGGCACCCGAACCAAGCACCACCACCGACTTATCGGTTTTATAGAAGTTTACATCGTAGCCGCTCACGGCGTATGTCATATAGAGGTAGTTTGTAAGCTCGGGGTGCTCCGATGCCACGGTGTTTATGCGCTTAACGGCCGGGACGATGCCCATCTCCTTACGCTTGCTGCGCACCTCAAGCACGCCCTGTTCCATATTCTTGCCCTCTTTAAGCACGAAACGAGCAATCTGGAAATCCGAGAATCCAAGCTCCTTGGCCTTGCGCATTACCTCGGCGGGAAGCTCCTCAAGGCTGTTGTATCCTTCGAGCACTCGCTTGTAATCGACAATATTCTTCAGCTTACCGAGGAACCACGCATCAATCTTTGTCAGTTCGCTGATGCGCTCAATTGAGTAGCCCTCTTCAAGAGCACAGGCTATCGAGAAGATACGCAGGTCAGTGGGATTGGCAAGCTCCTCGTCGAGGTTGTCGAAGTGAACGTGCTCGTTGCCAACGAATCCGTGCATTCCCTGCCCTATCATACGCAGACCCTTCTGAATAACCTCCTCGAACGAGCGGCCTATGGACATAATCTCGCCCACCGACTTCATACTCGAACCAATCTGACGCGATACGCCGGCAAATTTTGTAAGGTCCCAACGGGGTATTTTACAAATAAGGTAGTCAAGCTCGGGAGCCTTGTAGGCGCTGTTGGGAGTATCCATCTCGCCAATCTCGTCAAGCGTATATCCGAGAGCAATTTTTGCCGCCACGAATGCCAAAGGATAGCCTGTGGCCTTTGACGCAAGCGCCGATGAACGGCTCAGGCGGGCGTTTACCTCAATTACGCGATAGTCGTTAGTCTCGGCATTAAAGGCATACTGAATATTACACTCGCCCACAATGCCCAAATGACGTATGGCCTTAACAGAAATTTCTTGCATAAATTTTACCTGCTCGGGTGTGAGTGAACAGGTGGGAGCAACCACTATCGACTCGCCCGTGTGTATTCCCAGCGGGTCGAAATTCTCCATACTTGCTACAGTAAAGCAGTGGTCGTTGGCGTCGCGGATAACCTCAAATTCAATCTCTTTCCAACCTTTGAGCGACTCCTCGACAAGAATCTGATTCGAGAATGTGAATGCGCTCTCGGCAAGCTCCTTGAAGCTCTCCTCGTCGCGGCATATTCCGCTGCCTAATCCTCCGAGTGCGTAAGCCGAACGCACCATCACGGGGAACCCTATGCGATGAGCCGCTGCAATGGCATCCTCCATCGTCTCGACAGCCTCGCTCACGGGGGTCTTCATCGGAATTTCGTCGAGTTTCTTTACAAAGAGGTCGCGGTCTTCGGTGTACATAATGGCCTCGACCGATGTTCCAAGCACCTTCACGCCATACTTTTGCAGAATGCCTTTCTGATAGAGCTCTGTTCCGCAGTTAAGCGCTGTCTGTCCGCCAAAGGCCAACAGAATACCGTCGGGGCGCTCTTTCTTTATAATCTCCTCGACATAATGTGTGTTTACGGGCAGAAAATAGACCTTGTCGGCAATACCCTCGGATGTCTGTATAGTGGCGACATTAGGGTTGATAAGCACCGACTGAATACCCTCCTCGCGCAGCGCCTTAAGGGCCTGCGAGCCCGAATAGTCGAATTCTCCTGCCTGACCGATGCGCAACGCACCCGAGCCCAACAACAAGACTTTTTTCAGTTTCTCTTTCATACGTCTTTATTCATTTGAACGGAGCAACGGCCCCATTATATTATTTCTGTTAATATAAATTCACATTTCGCGAAGATAGGAAAAAAGTTGGATAAATTTCCAAATCTTTTCTATAATCTTTTACGCAGCTGTTTAATTTTTCTTTTATTCGCGCGAAAAACTTTTTTTTGCCCACCGCTTTAGTTTCCCGATAGGTAAAATTTGCGCAATAAAAAAACAGCCTCGAAACTCGCAAGCGAGAATCGAAGCTGAGGTTTTTTATTTTCAAGCGTTTCGGATATATTTTTCGTAGTGCTCGACAAAGGCTCTGTTAACCAGCATATTGCCGCCGGGAGTGGGATACTCGCCGCTGAAATACCAATCGCCCAGATGATTGGGGCAGGCCTCGTGCAGGCCGGTGAGGCTCTGAAAAACAATCTCCACCTCGGCTTTCAGATGCTTGGGACGCAGAATCTCGGCAATCTTCTCAGATATTTCCTCGGCCGTAAAGGGCTTGTATATTGCCTTTGTACAGTTTTTCATCTCGCTCAAAGGCTTTTTGAGCTCCTCGACGCAGGCAACGTATGTCTCGTTGACGATATTCATAAGCCCTCTCTCCTGCAACAGTTCGAGCGCAGCGAAGAATGCCACAAAATGGTCGAATTTCTCCATATCAATGCCATAGTAGTCGGGGTATCTTATCTGCGGGCTCGACGATACTACCACAATCTTTTTGGGTTCGAGGCGGTCGAGGATATTGAGGATACTCTCGCGCAGTGTAGTTCCGCGCACGATACTGTCGTCGATGACAACAAGATTGTCAATGCCGGGACGTATGGTGTCGTAGGTGATGTCATAGACGTGTCCCGCAAGGTCGTTGCGCTTGTCGCCCGTGGTAATAAAGGTACGCATCTTAATATCTTTGTTGGCCACCTTCTCTTGACGCACATTCTTTGCAAGGATTGCGCGCAACTCCTCGGTTGTGAATTTTTTGCCCGATGAGAGCTCTTTCAGTTTCCACTCGTCGAGATATTTTTCCATTGCCTCGACCATTCCATAGAATGCCATCTCGGCGGTGTTTGGGATGAACGAGAATACCGTATTGTCGAGGTCGTAATCGACTGCCTTCAGGATTTTGTCGCACAGATTGGCGCCCAGCATCTTTCTTTCGCGGTAAATATCGCCATCGTTGCCGCGGCTGAAGTATATGCGCTCGAACGAGCAGGGCAGGAAGGCCAGCTGCGGCAGAATCTGTTCGGTGCGAAGCTCGCCGTTCTTTTTCATAATAAGTGCCTCGCCGGGCTTCATCTCAATAACCTGCTCGGCTCTCAGATTCATTGCCGTCTGAAGCGCGGCGCGCTCGCTTGCCATCACAAAAATCTCGTCGTCGGCATACCAAAAAGCGGTGCGCACGCCCCACGGGTCGCGCATTGCGAACATTTCGCCGCTACCCGTTACGCCGCACAGCACGTATCCGCCGTCCAAGAGCGGCGCCGATGTTCTTAATACGTTGGCAATATCCATACGGTCTTCTATCGACGTTGTAATGTCCATTCCGGTGATTCCCTCGGCCTCGCACTCCTTAAAGACACGCTCTACCTCGCGGTCGAGGCGGTGGCCCATAAGTTCGAGCAGAATATATGTGTCGGCATATACGCGCGGATGTTGTCCGTGCGATACAAGTTCTTTGAAAACATCATCTACGTTGGTGATGTGGAAATTCCCGCACAGCGCAAGGTTCTTGGCACGCCAATTGTTTCGACGCAGATAGGGGTGCACATACTGAAGGCCCGTTTTTCCTGTTGCACAGTAGCGCAGATGCCCCATATAAAGGTCGCCCGCGAAACTGAAATTCTTATACGCGTAGTCGGCGTCGCCACGCATAGCCGCCGGATGCTTGGCGATGCTCTTCTCGGCCTCGGCAAAGACCTCGGAGATTGCGCCCGAACCCTCGGCACGCTCACGGAACATATAATCCTCGCCGGGATTAGCCTTCAGCTTGACGCAGGCGATACCCGCACCCTGTTGTCCGCGATTATACTGCTTGTTCATAAGCAGAAATAGTTTGTTCATTCCATACGCCCAAGTACCGTATTTATCGTTATAATAACTCAGCGGCTTGCGCATACGAATCATTGCAATTCCACACTCGTGTAGTAACTGTTCCATATATATTCCAAATTTTAGAAACGTCTATCCTCAACTATCTGATTATCATAAAAAAAGTCGTTCCGCAAAAAGGTGGAAACGACTACAATTGTATTATATTATAATATGTACGCAATAAATACCATACGAGAGACTTTGTTTGCAGATACAAAGGTCGTTACCTGCAAGAGAATCGACAGACGGTGCATTCACAATTTTACGCATAGTACAGATTGCTAAATTCATATTCAGCCACCATACAGCCCGGCAGACCTTATGTGGCAAAACCGAGTACAAAGTTATAAAAAGATTTTCTTTCTGTCAAACATATTTCCAATTTCATTTGCAGAAAAAAAATAATTGCCCAAATAATTGCGATAATATCAATTTATTTCTATCTTTGCACTCGCCTTACGAAAAAGCTAAGGCGCATACAAGCCGAATTAGCTCAGTTGGTAGAGCAACTCATTCGTAATGAGTAGGTCCGGGGTTCGAGTCCCCGACTCGGCTCGCAATCACTCGGATGTGTCGGTCAAAAGGCTCGACACATCCTTTTTTATAATAAAGGCCCATTCTGCATAAATCGGCCACACAAACAAGCGTCAAAAGGCTTATAATATGTTCAAATTCAAGCAATTCATAATAGAGCAAGAGCGTTGCGCGATGAAAGTGGGCACCGACGGCTGTCTGCTCGGAAGCTGGGCCGACGTATCGCAGGTGCGCCGCCTGCTCGACATTGGCACAGGCACGGGCCTTGTAGCCATTATGTGCGCCCAACGCTGTGAGGCGCAGATTACAGGCCTTGAGATTGACGGCGAGGCAGCTGCTCAGGCTGCCGAGAATGCCGCGCGCTCGCCGTGGGGCAGTCGCATAACAATCATAAACGGCGACGCACTCTCTTACACGGCCGACGAGCCTTTCGACGCCATTGTCAGCAACCCGCCCTTTTTCAGCAGCAGCCTCAAATGCCCCGATAAGGCCCGCACCCGCGCCCGACACGACGACACGCTGTCGTGCCCCGCACTCCTAAAGAAATCGGCCGAGCTTCTGCGCCACGGGGGCACACTGTCGGTCATTATCCCCTTCGACGCACTCGGGCTGTGGTGCAACGAAGCACTGTTCAAAGGCCTCTCGCCCCGACGCATCACACACGTAAGTACCCTGCCCCACAAGAGCGCCAAAAGAGCCCTTGTCGAGTTTGTTAAAGGCGCGCACCCCGCACCCGCAATCGAGACTCTAACGCTCGAAAGCTCACCCGGATGCTACTCGCCGCAGGCCGTCGCCCTTCTGCGCGATTTTTACCTTAAAATCTGAAAAAGGCTCAGTAGCAAAAAGGTGTGGTCGAGATAATTCTATTTATCACCCTCTCGGAATATTTCTGCGGCTATTCTCTCTTTCGCGTTATATTTTATAACTTACTTTTTTTCCGAAAAAAAGTAAGCAAAAAAACTGCACCTAAAGAAATTGTCGCTGGGCCTCCTTTGCTCGTGAGGCAAGAAAATGTCCTCACTCGGTCGGAGGCCTGCTTGTCATTGCGGTTTACGATTGTTTTAAGGGTGCTGCGGAATTATAATCGACAATGCTTGCAGCAATAGTCGCGCGAAAGTGCAGGCGCAGCTTGCAGCGCGCGGGATGCGAATGGC
>JAFQVS010000076.1 GCA_017407905.1 Bacteroidaceae bacterium
ATATCGCTTAAATATGTCTCTTTAAGTAACTCTTGAAGTATTTCTGCTTTACGTGCTTTATCCTTCTCAATGACAACCAATGGCAATCCTCCGTAATAAATGTAATCTCGCCACAATGAAGATGAGTCATCATTTGACTTTTCTTTTATTTCCTTGAACGATAGCGGCTGGAGGTGGATTTGAACACCTCGTCCTCTAAACTCTGTAACGATATCAGAAGAAAGGAACTTTGCATTACTTCCTGTTACATATACATCAAGGTTGTCTATATGTAGAAAACCATTGAGTACATCTACGAAATCCTCCAGCATCTGAACTTCGTCAATAATCGCATAATACATCTGCCTATCTTGTTTTGTCAGATTTTCGACATATTCATATAAAGTTTCTGCCTTGCGATATTTGCGATAAGCAAATGAGTCAAGCTTTATTTCGATGATATGGCTGGTATCAACACCGTTATCTAAAAGATGTTGTTTATAAAGGTTGAGTAGCAGGTACGATTTGCCAACACGCCGTAACCCAGTAACAATCTTTATCAAATGATTATGCTTGCTACTTATCAACTTTTCAATGTAATATTCTCTTTCGAATTTCATGCAGATACAATTTTTGTGTATATACACAGTTTTCGTCAGCAAATATAATGCTTTAATCACAAATCAAGTACGAAGCTTGAGACATTTTTTGTGTATTTACACAGTTTTCGTCTGTGGTGCCTTTGATTTACCATTCCCCCAATACAGATAAAATCTCACTATTGGCATCTGCTGTTCCCAACGAATATCCAATCGTCCACCAGTTTTCCTGCGATAATATGTCAGGTATCCATTGCGTAGATTGTCAAAAGTTAGGTATGCGCCTCCTTTTTGGTTTGTGCTAATGCTCAAATCAATGGAGATATATCATCATATCGGATTCATTTCTTCCTATAGAAAATGGCAGGATTATGGTGGTTCAAAAGCTACTAAGGGACTTGGAGAGAAACATCCTCTTTCTTATCTCTTGCCGTTTAGTGTTACAGCGGCGCTCAGCCTATCGCCGCCCATCGGTGGAGTGTCTTTTGTTAGTGTAATGGAAATATCGGTTACACTCGCAAAATTGTCGAACAGTCGCGACATTATCCGTCGGCAGACATCTTCGAGCAGATTGGATGCTATCTTCATCTCACGGCAAATAATATCGTAAACATCGGCGTAGCTTACTGTCGATTCTATGCTGTCGCTGTAAGCGCAACTGTGGTCGTCGAGCTTCAGTGTAAGGTCTATCGTGAACCACGCACCCACCGTGCGCTCCTGCTCCATTACTCCGTGGTGCGCGTATAGGTGTATGTCGCGCAGCTCTATTGTGTAGTCTGTTATCTGCATATTCTTTAAAAAGAGTGAGGAGGGTAGGCCTCTTATTGCTGCCTACCCTCCTCGGTTGATAGGAAATAATTTTAGTATCTAATTAAGAAATTATTTTAATCCTAAGCAAATATGTTGTGTCTGCTCATTATCCGCATTTCGAGTATCCGCATCCGGGGCAGTGCAGACAGCCCTCCTCGAAGATGAGTGTGCTCCTACAATTGGGGCATTTCTCGCCCGATGCTGCGCCGTCCTTGATGTATTTCTTCAGGGCGCGCTCTACACCGTTTTTCCACGTGTTGATGTTGTCCGAGCCCAGCTGCAACGACGAGATTAGCTTTATTACCTGCTCGATGGGCATCTTGTAGCGTAGTACTCCCGAGATTAGCTTGGCGTAGTTCCAAAATTCGGGGTTGAAGCGCTCGGATAGTCCTTCGATGGTGGTCTTATAGCCTATCTTGTTCTCGAATTGGAAGTCGTAGCGCTTGCTGCCATCCTCGTTGGTGTGCTTGATGATGTGTCCGCGCACTACGCTCTTGGGCAAGGGGATGCCATCCTCGTCGTCCTGTTGTCCGGTGAAAATCTCGTAGGGCTCGCCATTGAGCAGGCCGATGAATGCCACCCACTTTTCTTTGTTATTTTGGAAGCGTACAACGTCGGCCTCGAGCACTGTGGGGCGTGTCTCGGTGATTACGGGCTTCATCTCCTCGGGCTCTTTCTTGTCCTTTTTGCTGTCGGCCGATACAAGCACGCCTGCGCGCGAACCGTCGCGATAGACTGTGCAGCCCTTACAGCCGCTCTTCCAAGCTGTGATGTAAAGCTCGTTGACTAACTTTTCATCGACGTTGTTGGGAAGATTGATTGTAACGCTTATCGAGTGATCGACCCACTTTTGTATGCGTCCCTGCATCTCTACTTTCGACACCCAATCAATGTCGTTGGATGTTGCCTTGGCGTAGGGCGAGCGTGCGACGAGGGCGTCAATCTCGACCTGTGAGTAGCGCTTTGTGGTGTCGATGTCATTCTTTTTCATCCACTCGATGAATTTGTGGTGATATACAACATACTCCTCGAATGTGTCGCCGTTCTCGTCGGTAAAGTCAACGTGTACCTCGGGGTCGTTGGGGTTCACCTTGCGGCGGCGCTTATAGACGGGCATAAATACGGGCTCTATTCCCGAGGTTGTCTGTGTCATTATGCTGACGGTGCCGGTGGGGGCTATTGTCAGACAGGCGATGTTGCGTCGGCCGTACTGTTTCATATCCTCGTAGAGCTGAGGGTCGGCCTCGCGCAGACGATTGATGAAGGGGTTGTTCTCTTCGCGCTTGTAGTCGAAAATCTCGAATGCACCGCGCTCTTTTGCCATATTTACCGATGAACGATAGGCCGAGAGGGCTATTGTCTTGTGAACCTCTACCGAAAAGTCGATGGCCTCGTTGCTGCCGTAGCGCAGGCCCATTGCTGCCAGCATATCTCCCTCGGCTGTAATTCCAACGCCTGTACGGCGTCCCATTGTGCTCTTGCGCATAATCTTCTCCCATAGATGGCGCTCGGCTGCCTTTACCTCTTCAATCTCGGGGTCGCTCTCGACCTTTGCGAGTATGGCGTTAATCTTCTCAATCTCAAGGTCGATAATGTCGTCCATTATGCGCTGCGCTTTTTGTACGTGCTCTCTTAGAAGCTCGTAGTCGAAGCTGGCCTCGGCTGTGAAGGGGTTCTTTACATAGGAGTATAGGTTCACTGCAAGCAGACGGCAAGAGTCGTAGGGGCAGAGGGGAATCTCGCCACAGGGGTTGGTCGATACGGTCTTAAAGCCGAGGTCGGCGTAGCAGTCGGGGATTGACTCGCGCTGGATTGTGTCCCAAAAGAGTACTCCGGGCTCGGCCGATTTCCACGCATTGTGGATAATCTTTTTCCACAACTCAACGGCGTTTATCTCTTTTGTTACGATGGGCTCGGATGAGTCGATGGGGTATTTCTGCGTGTAGTCGGTGCCGTTTGTTACAGCCTGCATAAATTCGTCGTCAATCTTCACCGATACGTTGGCGCCGGTAACCTTGCCCTCGGTCATCTTTGCGTCGATGAACGACTCCGAGTCGGGGTGCTTGATGGATACACTCAGCATAAGCGCACCGCGACGGCCGTCCTGCGCTACCTCGCGTGTCGAGTTTGAGTAACGCTCCATAAAGGGGACAAGGCCTGTTGATGTTAGGGCCGAGTTTTTTACGGGCGAGCCTTTGGGGCGGATGTGCGAGAGGTCGTGTCCTACACCGCCACGACGCTTCATTAGCTGCACCTGCTCCTCGTCAATTCTTATGATGCCGCCATACGAGTCGGCCTTTCCGTCGATGCCGATTACAAAGCAGTTCGATAGCGACGCTACCTGAAAATCGTTGCCGATGCCTGTCATCGGGCTACCCTGAGGAACGATATATTTAAAATGGTCGAGAAGGTCGAAAATCTCTTGTGCCGACATTGGATTCTGGTATTTTGCCTCGACGCGTGCAATTTCGTTTGCGATGCGCCAGTGCATATCCTGAGGCGAACGCTCGTATATTGCGCCGAAAGAATCCTTCACTGCATACTTGTTTACCCATACTCTCGCGGCAAGCTCGTCGCCGCCAAAATATTCGAGAGAGGCCTTAAATGCTTCTTCGTAGGTGTAGGTTTTTGTTTCCACTTTGTTCTTTTTTGATGATTAAAGGTTAGGAGTATGATTTTTAAATGTTGACTAACGAATACATTTACAAAGATAGAAAACTTTTTCATATTGGCAAAATATTTTCACTTTAAGTTATTCACAGCTTGTAAAGTTTTCCAATTTATTTTTTAATTGCTTGATAATCAATTGTTGTTTTCTAATATCTCGTAAAAAAGTTTTCCAAAAGGAAAATTTTTGTTGTTTTTCTGTTGCCGTTCGATTTATTCTCTCCTGTGGGTTTTATGTCTTGTGGATTTTATTTTTTGTCTGTTTGTCGCTTCTCGCGGTTGTCTGTCGTGTGTCGTCGGCCGTGGTGTGTGCGTGCACAAAAAAATCCACAGCTCACAGGCTGTGGATTTTTTAAAAAATAAATTTGTCTGTTATGCGCTCTGAAGCGAAATTTCTATTTTGTTAAGCTCGCTGCGGAATTGCTTGTCCGTCTCGGCAAGGTTGGTGATGGTCTTGCAGGCGTGCAGCACGGTTGCGTGGTCGCGCTTGCCGATGTAAAGTCCTATCTTGGATGTTGACATATCAAGATATTTCTTGGCAAGGTACATTGCTACCTGACGCACCTGTACCACCTCGCGCTTGCGCGAGCGTGTGTTGATGCTCTCGACCTCGACGCCGTAAAAATCGGATACCTTCTTTAGAATGTCGTCTATTGTGATGGGGCGTTTCTCAAAATCGGAAAAATCGCCGACAATTCTGCGGGCAAGGTTCAGGTCAACGTCTGTGTTGTTTATGGTCGAGTGGGCCATCAGTGAAACTACTATGCCTTCGAGGTCGCGTACGCTTGCATCGACGTGGCGGGCAATGTAGTCAATTACATCCTCGGGGAATTTCAGGCCGTCCTTGTGGGTCTTGCTGCGGAGAATGCTCTTGCGCAATTCAAGGTCGGGACGCTCAATTTCGGCCGTAAGACCCCATTTGAAACGGGTTATGAGGCGCTCTTCCATTCCCTTGAGCTGCATAGGCGAGCGGTCGGATGTCATAATCAGCTGCTTGCCGTTGAGGTGCAGATGGTTGAATATGTGGAAGAATGCGTTCTGTGTCTTTTGCAGGCCGGCAATCTCTTGAATGTCGTCAATTATAAGTACGTCGATGCTCTGGTAGAAACGCATAAAGTCGTTGAAGCTCTTCTGGAGTATCGAGTCGGTATATTGCACCTGAAAAAGGTGGGCCGAAATGTAGAGTACGCGCAACTCGGGGTGAAGCTCTTTTATCTTGCAGCCTATGGCATTGACAAGGTGGGTCTTGCCCACGCCCGATGCTCCGTGTATGAACAGCGGGTTAAAGGCGCGTCCGGGCTTGTTGGCAACGCTCTCGGCGACCGAGCGCGGAAGCCTGTTGCTCTCGCCCTCGACGTAATTGTCGAATGTATAGCGGTTTATGAGCATCGAGTCCCACTCTTCGGTGGCGGTGTCCGAGGCGTTGCTGCCTCGTTCGGTCTGAATCTCTACACTAAGGTCGTTCTCTTTGTCGGTGAGCACACTGTACATAAGCTGTGTGCCCTCGCCCATTACCTTATTAAGTGTATAGCCGAGTAAATCGACGTAATTTCCCTCGAGGAATTCGTACACAAAATTGCTCTTGACTTGTATGGTCAAGGTGCTATCTTCGTACTTTAAAGGCTTGATGTCGGCAAACCAAGTAGTGAAGACTGCCTCGGGAACATTGTCGCGAATTATGTCGAGACACATTCCCCATTTTGTTATAAGATGAGAATTCATCGATTATTGTATTTATTCGTTAGTCTATGATTTTTGCTCTCGGCCGACAAGTGCGGCCTTAAATCGGTTGCAAATATCTGAAAAGAAAAATTAAAATGCAAGCGAAAAAAAAGATGCAAAATTTTGGCATTTTTAACGGGCTAAAAATCAGGGCGTTATAAAACGGGCTTTTGCAAAAGTTGTGATATTGATAAATTTCTAAAAAGTGGTGAAAATCAGCAAATTAACCTGTTGATAACTTTTTTGAAACATCTTCTTTTAATCCTTGTTTCTGCTTTCTGACGCCTTTTGACGCACCTTGAACAAACTAAGCCTTTTGGCTTATTGTTATTTAGACACATTCTATATAAGCCTTTTCGTTTTTTATTTCAAAATATTTTTTTAGGACTTTTTCGCTTCCCGATTTTTTTGCACAAATAGTGCGTAAACGAGCAGAGGCAGAGCTTTTGTCGCTGCTCCCGCCTCGGCAAAAATAGTGCTTTTTAAGATAATTTTACTCGCGAGCGGGTGTACAATATCAAAAATAATCTCACATATTGTCTAATCCAAAATCTTATGATACTTTTGTATCACGGTCGGCGGGCAATATTGGGCGGGTTATTCCTCTTTTGGTTGCTTGCTGCCAATTGCAGGAACAGGTACAATTAACGGAAAAATGGACGAAAGAATAGCACAACTTTTTCTTGATGCGCGTCTGCGCGAGACCTCGATAAGTGCAGCCGAGCGCGAGAGCAACAATGATGCTCGTGATGCCTTCGAGAGCGACCTCGGGCGGGCACTCTTCAGCTCGGCGGCGCGTCGTCTGCACGATAAGACGCAGGTGATTCCCCTAACGTCGGACGACAACGTACACTCGCGCCTCACTCACTCAATGGAGGTAATGAATATAGGCGCATCGTTGGCCAAAGATATTTGTCTGAATAAGGAGTTTCGCGAGAGATACTCGATAGAAAATGTCTATGATATTTACGAACCGATGCGCGCCATCTTGCAGACAGTGTGCCTTGTGCACGATATTGGCAATCCTCCCTTCGGACACTTTGGCGAGCTTGCCATAAGCGACTATTTCAAGAAATTCTTCTTGTCCGACCCCACGGTGCTTGGCGGATACGACGCTTGGCGCTGCGATTTTACGCAGTACGACGGCAATGCGCAGGGCTTCAGGGTAATCTCGAAGCTGCAATTCATCGACGACCTCTTCGGGCTGAATTTTACGCAAAGCTGCCTTGCCTCGTACCTGAAATATCCCAACACGGGCGAGGCCGACAAGCATCACCCCTGTATCTCGATGCACAAGCACGGCGTCTTTTGCGCCGACAGGGCCTATCTTGACAAGGTGATGAGCCCCTTTGCGCAGGCCGACGGCAAGGGCTATCGTCGCCACCCGTTTGTTTTTCTGGTCGAGGCGGCCGACTCTATCTGTTATCTGTCGATGGATATGGAGGATGCCTATAATAAACGTTGGTTCGCCCTCAGCACGCTCTACGATGAGTGGAAGCTCCACTCGTCGCAGCCGACAGATAAGGCCGAGGCGCTCTTTGCCCTGCTCGACAAGGGGTGCGGAGTGGGCTCGACGGGCCGTAAAGGGTTCATACGCTTCAGGGTGAGCGTGATAAAATATCTTGTATCGCTTGCCGTGCGCAACTATCTTGCCAATTTCGAGCAGATTCTCGCGGGCGAGTATAATAAGGAGCTTATCTTCGACGACGAGAGCGGGGTGGCCTCTTTCTTGCAGAAATTCTGCGTCCGCCACATTTATCGCCAAAAGGAGATACAGTCGGTCGAGCTTACCGGTTGGTCGGTGATAAACGGCCTGCTCGATATATACACAAAATTGCTACTGAGCGACGAGCCGGCCTATATGCGCCACGGCGAGGCGATGATTTCTCTCTCGGTGCTACGCGCCAACAAAATGGATTACCTTGTGCACGACGGCTGCATAGAGTGGAGCCCCGCCGAGCGCTGTTATCTGTCGCTGCCCGCGCGCGAGAAAATCGAGGATATTGACGTGCTGTGCGACAGCCTGCCCATAAGCGAGCTTCCCAAATACTACCGCCTGCGCATAATAGTCGATTTTATATCGAGTATGACCGATAAATTTGCCGTGAACCATTATCAGAAGCTCAGTGGACAGCGTATTTGAGACATTCGACACCGATATAAAGAGTGTGGCCGACGAGGCTTTCTTGCGCTACATAAGGGACGAGATTTTAAATCCCGTCGCCTGTGCCGTGCTCGACGATGTTCTCTCGCTCACTAACGTATATGTCTTTAGCGGCGTAACACGCGACTATTTTCTGGAGCGTAGGGTCGCCGCGCGCGATATTGACCTTGTGGTGGCCGACGAGATTGATTGGCGCGCCCTCTATCGCAAATATCGGGGCGTGATGAGCGTCGCGATAAACTCCTACGGCGGATTCAAGGTGGCAATAGGCAATTTGCGAGCCGACGTGTGGACGATGCACCGCACGTGGGGGCTTGTGCGCAAGGGGGTGGGGGCCACTCCCCGCAACCTCATCCGTACGGCCTTTTTTAATTTCTCGGCCGTGGCCTATCTGCTCAATCGTCGCCGCTTCTATGTGCACAGAGCCTTTGCACACTTTTTACGCAGTCGCGAGATTGACGTGTTATATAAGGAGAATCCCAACGCCGCTCTGTGCATCGTCAATGCGCTCTATTACAGTCGCCTGCTAAGGATGCCTCTCTCGCGCGAGCTTCGAGAGTGGATTGTGCGGCACTATAATATCTTCGACGATTATGACGCCGTGCAAATATCGCATTGGGGCAGTGTCCGATACAGTCGCCGCGAGATTCATCAGTTTGTCTCGCAATGTCAGCAGCCGTAGCGCAACGATTTTAGTATCCTCCCCCATAAAAGCATCTAAAAAGGGCGCAGTGAAAATAAAAAAAACAAGAGCGGTTGTCTTTTTTATTTTTTAGGCTTATATTTACGGCATATAACATATTTTAAGACAGAACTATAAATAAAAAGAATATGAGAAAAAGTATCAACGCTCTTGTTGGAGCAATTGCATTGTTGCTGATAGCCGCCTGCGGCCCGGCACAGAAACAGGGATTCGATGGTAGCGAAGCCTTTGTAAAGGACTTTGAGCAGCGCAGCGCTCAATTTGCGGGCACCGATTATTTAAAGGTGCTCGATGGGCAGTTGTCGGTGCAGCAGCGTCAGGCATTGCAGTTTCTGTATGCCTATATGCCCCTGCCCGACGTTGTCGATTATTCGGGCGATTATCATCTGATGAACGTCGATTATGCCCTTAAGGCCCGCGCCGAGATGCCGTGGGGCGCCGTTGTCCCCGACCGCGAGTTTCTGCACTTTGTGCTCCCCGTGCGCGTGAACAACGAGAATATGGACGAGAGCCGCAAGGTCTTTTACGAGGAGCTGAAAGAGCGCGTGCGCAACCTCTCGATGTACGACGCCGTGCTCGAAGTGAATCATTGGTGCCACGAGAAGGTAACCTACACCCCCTCGGACAGCCGCACAAGCTCGCCTCTGGCCACCGTGCGCACCGCCTATGGTCGTTGCGGCGAGGAATCGACATTTGCCGTGGCGGCGCTACGCTCTGTGGGAATCCCCGCACGTCAGGTATATACTCCCCGTTGGGCACACACCGACGACAATCACGCGTGGGTCGAGGCGTGGGTCGATGGAAAATGGTACTTCTTGGGCGCCTGCGAGCCCGAGCCCGTACTTAACCTCGGTTGGTTCAACGCCCCCGCCTCGCGAGGAATGCTTATGCACACAAATGCCTTTGGAAACTACAACGGCCCCGAAGAGGTTGTCGGACGCACAGCCTGCTTCACCGAGATTAACGTAACCTCGAACTATGCTCCCGTGGCTACAACAACCGTGCAGGTGGTCGATGAGAAAGGAGACCCCGTAGAGGCCACCGTCGAGTTTAAGATATACAATTATGCCGAATTTTACACAGCCGCCACAAAAAAGTGCGACGCCGAGGGGCGCGCATCGCTCACAACGGGCCACGGAGATATGATTGCTTGGGCCTCGAAGGATGGCAAATTCGGCTATGCGAAATTCTCGGCCGGAAAGGATAACAACGTAAAGGTGGTGCTCGACAAAGAAGAGGGCTACAAGGCTTCGTTGCAGATGGACATTGTCCCCCCCGCCGAGCGTAACACAGTGCCCGCGCTCACCCCCGAGCAGATAGCCCGCAACACCGAGCGCTTCGTCTATGAGGACTCTATCCGCAACGCATACGTTGCTACCTTCCCCACCGACGAAGAGGCCTCGGAGCTTGCCGTCGAGATTGGCGCGGGAGCCGAGTATATTATCCCCATAATCGACGAGGCACGCGGCAACTACGCCACAATCACCACATTCCTGCGCAGCGTCGATAAGCAACAGAGAGACCGTGCGTTGGGCCTTCTGTGTGCAATCTCTCAGAAAGACCGCCGCGACGTCTCGCTTGAGGTACTCAACGACCACTTTAAGAACACCCCCGCGAGCGAAAAGAAACTCACAGCCGAGGAGCAGCGTCTCTACGAGCAGTATGTTCTGAACCCCCGCGTGAGCAACGAAATGATTACCCCCTACAAGGGATATTTCTTGGGCGCAATTGCCGCCGACGAGGCAGCAGCCTATCGTGCCAACCCTCTGTTGTGGGTCGAGTGGTGCCGCAAGAACATAAAGGTTGACGACGTGTGGAACCCCCTGCAATTGTGTATGTCGCCCAAAGGAGTATGGGAGTATCGCATCTCCGACCCCCACTCGCGCGACATATTCTTTGTATCGGCAGCGCGCAGTATGGGCATCACTGCCCGCATCGACGAGGTAACGGGTAAGACACAATATTTTGCCGACGGAAAATGGTGCGACGTTGACTTTGCACCCGCAGCCGATGCCGCGGCGTCGGCTCAGGGAGTGCTCAGGGCCGACTACACTCCCACCGCCTTCCTCGATAATCCCCGTTACTACTCGCACTTTTCAATCTCGAAGATTGTCGATGGGCAGTTGGTACTTCAGAATTACCCCGAGAATGGAACGTGGGCCTCTATCCTGCGCAGCGGTGCCACCGTCGATGCCGGAAGCTACCTTATAATGACCGGCACACGTATGGCCAACGGCGGCGTTCTTGCCAACCTCGAGTTTGTCAGTGTCCCCGCCGGCGGAACGGCAAAAATGAAGATGGCAATGCGCGAGAGCAAGGACGAGCTTCAGGTAATTGGCAATTTCAACAGCGAGAATATCTACTATGACATTGCATCGCAGCAGAGCCGCTCGATACTCTCATCGACGGGCCGCGGATACTATATAATAGCGCTCATCGACCCCAACAGCGAGCCCACCAACCACTTCCTGCGCGACGTAATGCCCTACAAGGAGCAATTCGAGCAGTGGGGACAGAAGATGGTGCTTCTGTTCAAGGACGCCTCGGCTGCCTCGCGCTTCAAGGGTGAGGATTTTCCCAATCTGCCCTCGACTGTAGTGTGGGGAACCGATATTGACGATAAAATCAGTGGCGAGATTATCACAAATATGAAGCTCAAGAGCCCCAATCGCCCCGTGATTCTTGTGGCCGACACATTCAATCGCATTGTCTTTATGTCGCAGGGCTACTCGATTGGTCTGGGCGAGCAGCTTGTTAAGGTCATCAACCAACTGACAAAGAAATAAGGCTGTTATTCATATAATATAATCGGAGCCAAACAAAAATGTTCGGCTCCGATTATATTATTGTAAAATGCAGTCTCTTATACGAGCTTTTGCTCATACTCGTCGAGGCTCTCGAAGATGGCCAGCGACTCTACTCTAATGCCCCTTCCGCGCAGATAGTCTCCACCCGGCTGGAAGGCCTTCTCTATGATAAAGCCCATTCCCACAAGCTGTGCCTCGGCCTGCTCTATTAGGTAGATTATGCCTGCGGCGGCGTTGCCGTTGGCCAAAAAATCGTCGATGAAGAGCACGCGGTCGCCCTTGAGCAGATAGTCGCGGCTCAGCGATACGATGGCAGGCTCGCTTTTTGTGTAGGAAAAGACCTCGGCGGTGATGGCGTTGCTCATCGTCTCGGGCTGTTTCTTCTTGGCGTATATCATTGGTACCCCCAGCAGATGGGCTACCATAAGCGCGGGGGCAATGCCGCCGGCCTCGATGGTTATTACCTTGTCTATTTGTGTCCCTTTGAAGCGGCCGACAAACTCGCGCGCGGCGTCCATTATAAAGTTGGTATCTATCCGGTGGTTCAGGAATCCATCGACCTTTAAAAGGCCGCCTTCGAGGCTGCGTCCCTCGCGCAATATTCTCTCTTTTATTGTCTCCATAATAATGTGATTTTAGGGATTAAACAACTGCTTGCGGGCTCTAAAAAATTGCTCTATTATGGAGCGGCCCTTATATGCTTTCTACAATTTTGCGCACCTCTTGTTCGTCGGTCTCTTTGCGCGCAAACTCGTCGCTGTCGGGGTTGCCCATACTTACGCCGCTGTGGCGGAAGCGCATTGCGCTGCCGATGCTCTTGCGGGCCGAGGCGTGTATCTCCTGCGCGCCGCAGGCGTCTAATATTGTGGCGGCATTTTGGGCGTTTACTCCGCATCCGGGCATAATTCTGAGGCGCTCGCCTGCTGCCTCGACAAGCTCTCTTAGAAGGGTGGTGCCTGCAAGGGCTGTTGCCGCCTGCCCCGAGGTTAATATTCTGTTGCATCCGAGGGCGATAATATCTTCGAGTGCCTGCTTGGGGTTGCGGCACATATCAAAGGCTCGATGGAAGGTTACGCTCATCCCTCGGGCGGCCTCGACCAAGCGTCGGCACAGGGCTGTGTCAATGTCGCCGTCGGCTGTCAGTGCGCCTATTACAACGCCGTCGGCGCCACACTCGCGCGCTGTGATAATGTCCTGCACCATAGTCTCTGCCTCGCTCTCGTCGTAGAGAAAATCGCCTCCGCGGGGGCGGATGAGGACGTGCATCTTCAGCCCTTCGACCTTGCGTACCTCGCGCATAAGGCCTGCCGAGGGGGTTACTCCGCCTATTTCAAGGGCGGCGCACAGCTCGACGCGTGCGGCGCCTCCGTCGCGTGCGGCAATGGCGCTCTGCACACTGCCTGCGCATACTTCAAGTATTCTTTTCATCTTTTTTGCTGTTTTTTATGGGTTCTGTCGGGCCGTACGACACCTCTTTGACGACCCTTTTAAAAAGAATTTGCATATTGCCCTCTTTTTATCCTATTGTGGCAATAGAACAGGGTGGCAATATGCAAATTCTGTGGTTATTCTTACTTTGTGATAAGCTCGATAATGTAGTCCGCGCCCTCGGGAACCTCGCCTACCATCAGCTTTACGCCCTCTTTTGTCTTTTTGAATTTTACGGGCTGTTTGTCGGCGTATGTGAAGGCTTTCTTTACCTTGCAGGCAAGGGGCAGGGTAAGCTCACTCTCTTTAAGGTCGAAAATGTGAATGAACAGACGGTTGCCCTTGCGTGTGGTTACTCCCCACTCTTGTGCGGGGATGTCGCCGGCTGTTGTGCCATAGACTGTCTCGCCGTTGGCGCTCATCCACTCTCCCATCTCTTTTAGACGCGCTACGGCTGCTGCGGGAAGCTCTCCGTTGGGCTGCGGGCCTACGTTGAGCAGTAGGTTGGCACCCTTGCCGGCTGTGCTTACAAGATATTGTATGAGTGTCTCGGTGCTCTTGTAGTTTTGGTCAACGAGCTTGTAGCCCCACATTCCGTTCATTGTCTGACAGGTCTCAAGGGGCAGGCGGCTAATCTCTTGCCCCGAGAGGCCGGCGCTGTTCTCGCCGGGAATATCGCGCTCGAAAATCTGAATATCCTCGCCGGGGTTGGGTACGTCGTGGTGGTTGTTACCGATGAGGCAGGCCGGTTGCAGACGGTGTATCATTGCATACTGCTCGTCGAGCTGCCAATTGAAGGGTACTGTGTCTTGGTCGCGGTCCCACTTTCCGTCGAACCAAATTGCGCCGATAGGGCCGTAGTTTGTCAGCAGCTCGGTGAGCTGTTTGTTCATAAAGTCGTAGTACTGCGGCCAATTTTCATTCTCTTTTATGCGGCCGATGACCTCGCGTCCGGTGCGTCCCAATGGGTAGTCGTCGCGCGCCCAATCAATGTGCGAGTAGTATAGGTGCAGCTTGATGCCCTGACGCTGACACTCCTCGGCAAGCTCCTTGAGGACGTCGCGCTTGAAGGGGGTGGCGTCAACAATGTTGTAGTCGCTCTGCTCGGTGTCCCACATCGAGAAGCTGTCGTGGTGGCGTGTGGTGAAGCAGATATATTTTGCTCCCGAGGCCTTTATTGCCGACACCCACTCTTTAGCGTCGAAGCGGTGTGGGTAGAAGGCGTCGGCTGCCTTTGCATACTCGTGTTTGTCGATGGGAAAATTTTGCAGGTACCATTCGCCCTGCGCGAACATACTGTATATTCCCCAATGGATGAATATACCGAAGCGATTCTCTTGAAACTCCTTACGTGCCTGAAGATTCTCGGGCGTGGGCACATACTCCTGTGCCTGTGCCGCCGAGCCGCTACCCAGCATCAGCAGTGCCAATGCTGCGGCCTTTAGATGGTTTTTTAGGTTGTTCATAGTGTGCGTGTAAATATGTTAGAAATTATATTTCAGTATTGCGCAGATGCGGTGGTTGGTTACCGAGCGCTCTTTCTCGACGCTGCCGTCGGCATTCATTGTGCCGTAGCCGGCTGTTGTGGGCTCGTACTCGATGCCTATCTGCATTGCATTGTGGGTGTATAGCACGCTGGGCGATACGCGCCAGAAGCTGTCGAGGTTCTTGTATCCGCGAACGTACATCATTGAGGGTGATGCAAAATCATCCTCGCAGCCTAAATTTTTGCCGTAGCCGCCGAAGAGGCACCAAGTGAGCGTGCCCTTTTCGAGCTTCTGCTTGTAGGTAACGTCTATCCAGCCTGTAACGCTTGCAAGAGCACCATACTCGGCCTCGCCGTTGCTCTTAAGCTCGGTTACTCCGAATCCGCTGAGCATATTCAGGTGCGACGCATTTTGTGCGTATGTTACACGGCCCTTTATGCCCCAATTGCCGCTCTTGTACGATGCAAAAAGTGTGGGGGTGAAGCTGGTAAACAGCTTGTTCGAGAGTACCTTGTTGCCCTGAGCATCAATATATTCGGTGCGGGGCTTGAGGGTGAGAATATCTACTCCTGCGCCCATCATAAAGCCGCCGTTGTTGTACCGTGCCTGAAAATATAGCTCGGGGACAACGGCCTTGCGGGCATACTCGAACGAGGTTGTCGAGGCTTCGAGGTTGTTGGCGTTGGGGCCATAAGATAGATATTGCAGCTGGTAGAGGGCTGTAGCCGTCAGTGTGAACTTGCCTGCCTTGTAGTCGTAGCGCAGCTGAGGCGTGCGGCTGAAGGGGGTAAAGGGCGCTCCCGTTGCAAGGCTGAATACGTCGGGCATCATATCACCCATCATTGGGTGCCACGCTTGTCCGGCCAATAGTGAGTGCTTTTCCCAATCCATTTTTGCGTATGCCTGACGTATGCGCAGCACTGTGTTGCTTGTGCCGAATCCGGCAAAGTCGGCCTCGATTTTTGCCGATGTCTTTGCGCCTAAGAACTCGGGGCCTGTTACGTTCAGTCCCAAGCGGGTGGTGATGCTCAGCAGGTGAATGTCCATCCTTTGGTTGAGGTCGTCGCCGTAGGCGTTGGGTGCCTCGTCTTTGGGAATCATATTGAATTGGTCGCTGTTGCTGCTTAGATTCTCGCGTGTGTCAAAATCGAGGTAGTTGCGTACAAAGCCGTAGAGTTTCACCGTGGGCTTGTTCTCTTGTGCGTTTGCGGCGAGGGTGGCTGCCACCATCGTTGCAATCAGAAATAATTTTTTCATATAAAATGTTATTTTAGTGTGTGTTTCTCTGTAAAAGCAGAGGGTGAGCCCGAATGTGTACGGACGCACCCTTGATGTTATTTTGTCTGTTAACCGAAGAATCCCGTGCGGCCGATAAATACCATCAGCGTGTAGCCTATTGCAAGCGCAATAACGCCTATTATCACACCGACGATGCACATCTGCGACGATTTTATGAGGCCGGTCGAGTAGGCAATGGCATTGGGCGGTGTGCTAATGGGCAGTGCCATCGCAAATGAGGCCGAAAGGGCAATACCGATGAGCAGTGTTCCGATGCCGCCATATTCATCGAGCGCTGAGCCCATTCCCTTACCTACGGCCGCAAGGATGGGCACCATAAGCGCCGCCGCCGCCGAATTCGAGATAAATGTCGAGAGCAACCAGCAGATAATACCGCTGCCCACCATTACAATCAGCACGGGCCACTCATTAAAGGGAATAGCCTCGACAAGGGTCTTTGCAAGGCCTGTCTTGTCCATTCCGACGCCCAACGCAAAGCCTCCGGCAACCATCCACAGCACGGCCCAATCAATATCTTTAAGGTCTTTCGATTTTATTATTCGTGTCAGGCTGAACACTCCCACGGGGATAAGCGCCACCACATACGAGTTTATTCCAATCTTCTTTTCAAACATCCACAGCAAGATTGTTATTACCAATGTCGCGTAGATAACGTTTGTGCGCCATCCTTTCTTGGCGCCGCCGATTATTTTCAGCTGCACGCTGTCGGCCTTGAAGGGGTACATTTTCATTAGTAGGAACCACGCGATGAAAAGGATAAGCAGCATAAGCGGGGTCATTACCATCATCCATTGGTCGAATCCGATGCCTAAATTAAGCCCCTCGCTGTTGTTCAAATATCCGAGTGCAATGCCGTTGGGCGGTGTGCCGATGGGGGTACCCATTCCACCAATGTTGGCGCCGATGGGAATTGCAAGCGCAAGGGCGATGCGGCCGCGCTCATTGGCGGGTAGGGATTTTAGAACGGGGGTTAGGAAAGTGAGCATCATTGCGGCCGTGGCGGTGTTGCTGACGAACATAGAAAAAACGGCTGTAACCAATAAAAATCCAAGCAGCACCACGCCGGGACGCGTACCAAAGGGACGCAGCATCGCGCGGGCAAGGGTAATGTCAACGCCACTCTTCGAGGCTACCAGCGCCAAGATAAATCCGCCCAAGAAGAGCATCACCGTCTGGTCGGCAAAGGTGGCCATAATGGTCTTATAGCTTATGAGGTCTTCTTTGGGGATGTCGCTAATGAGGAACGTGATTCCGCTGTTCGATACGGTGAGCAGCATAATCACTATAATCAGCAACGAGGTTGTCCACGCGGGCACAGCCTCAAGAATCCACATTGTTGCGGCAAAAACAAAAATGGCAATAATGCGCTGTTGCAGCACGGTAAGCCCCTCGATGCCGAACGCCTCAACGGGTAAAAACCATATTATGGTAGTGAGGATGGCAATTGCCAGCAATTTTACAATGCGGGCATTTTTCTTTAATAATCTCTTTACTTTTGTAAGAATACTGTCGTTTGTAGGTTCCATATATTTTGTGTCATTTTTTACAAAATAAAATATTTCCGGCCGATGATTGCTCGTTGCCGTAAAAGGCAGGCCGCGCTTAAAAGCAAACGGCTGCGTTTAAAAAACGAGGCTACCAACCCATTTTAAGGAAATATTGCACGAATTTAACCTATTATGTCGAGATTATCAAAAAAAGAGTGAATTATTATTTTTTTTGCCTCAAAATAATGCTCTTAAGGCTATAAAGAACAGAAAAAAGTTACCAAGAAAGGTACACTAAAATCTACGATGAAACCGTGGAAAATTGAAAGAATGGCATACTCGCGGCCCGAGTAGCGGATAATAACCGGGAGTGTCGTGTCCATTGTGGTTGCGCCACCCGAAGCAATGGGAGCCAACGGCCCGAAAAAACGCACAAGCAGCGGCGCACACAAAAGGGTTATAATCTCGCGCGAGATATTCGAGAGCAGGGCAATCGTACCAAGCTCGACACCCTTATATTCGGTGATGAAAATGCTTGACAAAGAGTAGTAGGCAAAGCCCGAGCCCACGGCCATACACTCGGGCAGGCTGCGTGTGGTAAGTACAAGGGAGGCAACGGCTGCTCCGGCAAGCGTGCCCAATATTGTAAAGAGCGGCAGCAGCGTCAAGCGTACACTGAGCGAGCGGAAATTTCGCACCGTGTGAGGGTCGTTGCCGATGCCCACCCCCACGCAGAACATAAGCGCGCACAGGGCGTAGAAACTGACACCACCCTCGAACCACTCTGCGGGGAGAATGTCGAACACTCCGCACAGAGTGCCCAAAATGAAAAAACCGACTATTACGATGCTGCTTTTCATTCGTTTAATCCTCCCGCCTCTTTGCAATGTAACGCCACAGAATCCACGCGGCAACGCAGCTGCCACAAAGGCATACGACGGCAATGAAAAGCGCCTCGACCCCAAGCGTCGCCAGACTATTTACTACCTGTTTGTTGTGTCCCACCTCGATGCCCAACACAAAGAGCAACAACCATATAAGCGCGGTCGTTGCCCCCGATATTATGCCGCGAATATCTCTTTTGCGTATGAAATATCCGCACATTATGCCAATGCTCATAATAAGAATTACCGTAAACATCTGTGTGGCTCTTTTTCCTTTTGAACAACAATTAACTGTGAGGCAATGTTTGCTGCCCTCTAACACAAATATTGGCGAGCCGTGTGCTCGCCAATATTTGTGTTGTCCTACCTGGATTCGAACCAAGACAAACAGAACCAAAACCTGTTGTGCTACCATTACACCATAGGACAATCCTCAATTTTGCCTCTTGTTGAGAGGCTGTCTCGTGAAAGACGGTGCAAAAGTATGCTTTTTTTCTGAAAAACACAAATTATAAGGGTGCTTTTTGTCGTGCCGATGAAAGTTTTTTTTGTTTTTTGTCGCCGTGTGTAAGAAGCAGTTTAAATTTCTAAAAAAGTGGGCGAGAAACTTTTATCCCTTGAAGCTGTTTACGCACTCTGTTATATGCTTAATGTCGGCGGGGGCAAGCAACGGGTGGCAGGGGAGGCTCAGCTCTTCTTGTGCCAGCCTCTGTGCCGTGGGCAGATGCTGTGCGGCATACTCCTTGTAGCACTCCTGACGGTGCAGGGGGATGGGGTAGTGAATCTGCGTCTCGATGCCTCGGGCGGCAAGATGCTCTTTCAGTGCGTCGCGGCGGGGGCTCATAAGCGCAAAAACGTGAAAGACGTGCTGCGTGTAGTCGTCGATGCGGGGTGCGGCCACAAGGGGGTTGTCGATGCCCTCGATAAGGGCGCGTGCCACGCTGCGGCGGGCCTCATTCTCCCTGTCGAGGGTGCGCAGTTTTATGCGTAGCACCGCTG
Source organism: Bacteroidaceae bacterium (assembly GCA_017407905.1). Taxonomy (GTDB): domain Bacteria; phylum Bacteroidota; class Bacteroidia; order Bacteroidales; family Bacteroidaceae; genus HGM04593. The sequence continues at coordinate 19,036 of JAFQVS010000076.1, forward strand.
CCTGAATCTCGTCCAAGCGGCTGTTTACTCCTATGCGGCTGTGAATGTATTTTGTGCTGCTGCCGTAGTTGTGTATCTCTTTTATGGCGCGGGCGAGTGTGTCGTCGTCGGTGGTTATTGCGCCGGCGTCGCCCAATGCTCCTAAATTCTTTCCGGGATAGAAACTGTGCGCAGCGGCGTCGCCCAGCGAGCCTGTGCGTCGGCCGCCGTAGAGTGCGCCGTGGGCCTGCGCATTATCCTCGACAATTATTATGCCTCGTCGGCGGCACTCGCGCGCAAGATTGTCGCTGAATGAATTTTGTCCGTACAGATGTACCAAAAGCACGGCCTTTGTCTGCTCGTCGATGGCTGCGAGTATCTCCTTCTCGCCTGCAACGTAGCTTGTGTCCGAGGGTTCGACAAAATGGACGCGCAGATTGTTGTTGCTTACGGCAAGCGCCGAGGCTATAAAGGTGTTTGCGGGCACAAGTACTTTGTCGCCGTCGCTCAGCCTGCCCAGCTGCTTGAGGGCGCTGAAGATGAGCCACAGTGCATCGTAGCCGTTGCCGCATCCTATGCAGTGGCGCGTGCCGATGTATTGTGCATACTCCTGCTCGAAGGCTGTACACTCGCGCCCCAAAATATACCACCCCTCTTTTTGTATGCGGTCGATGGCCTCGCCTATTGCGGCGCTGTATTGTGCATTTATCTCTTTGAGTGGCAGATAGGGTATCATTCTTCCTTGTATTTTATAAATTCCTGAAAGTCGCGTATGTAGTCGGTGGGACGATAGGGGATTGAGGCCAGCACAAGCGCCACTGCGCCCGATGAGAAGTTGCGCAGCTCTTCCCACACTCCGGCGGGCAGAAGCAGTGCCTTCGAGGGGTTGTTCAGCGTGAAACTCTTTTCGTTTTTACCGTCGTTGACATATACCTCGAAGCTGCCCGATGCGGCCACGATAAGCTCGCGCAGGGTCTTGTGGCTGTGTCCGCCGCGCGACACTCCGGCGGGAATATCGTATATGAAGAATACTCTTTTTGTGTCGAAGCGCTCAATCTTCCCATTCTCGACAACGGTAAGGTTGCCGGTTGCTCCGTGGTGTCTGCCAAGCTCCACTATGCGGCAGTCGTCAATGGTTGTCTTTTTCATATCTCTCCACGGTTTTTTAGGTCGATGAACAGTGCTTTCTTGCGTATGTAGTCGCGTGCCGAGTAGGGGGTGGATGCAACGACAAGGGCTGTTGAGTTTGTTGCGAAATTACGCAGCTGTCGCCACACTCCCGCGGGCACATACAGCGCCTTGTCGCAATGTTCGAGGCGGAACGTCCGCTCCTCTTTTCCGTCGCTGACCTCTACCTCGAAACTGCCCGAGAGGGCTATGATAAGCTCCTCGCTCTTGTAGTAGGCGTGTCCGCCGCGATGCTCGCCGCCGGGAACGTCGTATATCCAATAGGTGCGTGCAATTTCAAAGGGCAGCGAGCCTCCCTCTTCGACCACTGAGAGGTTGCCGCGCTTGTCGCGTATCTTGCCCAGCGATACTATATGTGCTTTCTTGCTCTTCTCTTTTGCCATTGTCGCTATCTTTTTATCTCAATTGTGTATGCGTCGTACATTGTGGCGCGGCCGCCCAAGCGCTCTTTGTAGGCTATCAGCCCCTCGTTCAGATAGTGGCCGCCCTCTTCGGTGGATATTCCAAAGTCGAAATAGCGGACTGTGGGTTCGAGGTGTTGGAATATATATTCGTAAAGGTGGTCGAGCGCTCCTGTGCGGCGCCCCTCGTCGGTGGTGCCTGCATATTGCATATGCGCAACCCTGTCGGTGATGTACAGCAGTGTGCCGCCTAAAAGGTTGCCGCCTGTGTCGCTTATGCAGTAGAGGCGTATGTTCTGCGGGAAGCGGCTGTGCAGAAGCTCAATCTCTTGCAGGGTGTGTACGGGCGCAACGCCGTATTTATCTTGCAGCCTGCTGCCGAGTATCTGCCAGAAGGGGGCGTAGTCGTGCGCCTCGAATATCCTGAGACGGCTTTTTGCGGCTGTGGTGAGTTTGCGGCGTCCTCTCGGGGGGATGCGCCCGCTCGTTTCTATGGTCGAGGATATTTTGCGCTCGACGAGTTGTGCCCCGCAGCGGAAAAGGGCGTACAGCTCCTCCTCGCAGGGGTAGCGGTGGTATATGTGTGGCACGGGGCGATAGAGCAGGGTAGCGGCCGTGGTCTCTGTGGAGATATAATGGAGCAGCGCCTCGAATATTTGCAGCACGCATCGGGCTGTGGCAGCATTGCTCAGAATGAGCCCGCCGTATGTCAGCCCGCCGTGCGAGGCTATTGTATCCCCTTTTATGTTGGCGGGCAGCAGGGCTGTAAGCTCGTCGCCACAGTAGAAGAGCAACGAGTGGTCGTCGAAGCGCCGGCTGTGATAATCCATATATGTACGCTTGTGCAGGAATGTCCCGTTGCGGCTCTGTGCAACGAATGTGTCCCATAAATCCTGTTTATCGGGGGTGTAACGTACAATATGCAGGCTCTCTTTCTCCATACTGCAAACTTACAAAATATTCTTGAATATTTGCGGCTGAGGCTGAAATTACTTTTATGCCCTGAGTTTTTATTATAGGCGGATGTTGCAGCGGGCTGCGTTCAGGGCTGTCCGGCGGATAATATCTTGCGTTGCGAGCCCTTTTGCCTGTGCGACGGCGGCGTAAATATCTTCGAGCGGCAGGGGGCTCTCGTCGCTCTCGATGAAGATTCTGTCTGCGGGTGCCTCTTCGACGGCCGCTACGCTGAAGCGTTCCCCGAACGATAGGTATAGTCCGGCCTCTGTCAGTTGCCGTGCCTGAGCTGCCCCGCCGCGGAAGCCGTGTACTATCCACGCTTGTGTGTGGGGTGTCTCTTTTGCTATTTTCAGCAGCAGATGATGGCTCTTTACAATGTGCAGGATGAGGGGCTTGCGCAGGGCCTCGGATATTTCTATGTGTCGGAGCAGGATTTTTATCTGCGTCTCTATGGGGGCGGGTGATTTTAGTGTGTCTAATCCGCACTCACCTATTGCAACGACTGTGGGCCGGGAGGCAGCCTCGGCCACTTTTTGCAGCTGCTCGTGCCCGTCGCCTATAATCCTCCACGGGTGCACTCCCACCGAGCAGGGGTGCGAGGGCAGCGCTTCGGTGCCGCTGTCTGTGATGCGCTTGTGCGCATCCTCCTTTAGCGTGTGAGTGTGAATGTCAATCAGTTGCATACTGTTTGTTTAGGGGACGGGGTCGTAGCCCGAGCCGCCCCACGGGTGGCAGCGCAGCAGACGACGCACGGCAAGATAGAGCCCTTTTACGGGGCCGTGCTTTTTTATTGCCTCAAGGGCGTATTGCGAACAGGTGGGGGTGAAACGACACGACGGGGGTGTCATTGGCGAGATGCACCTTTGATAGAAACGTATGGGCAGTATAAGCAGTTTGATTATTATTCCTCGCATCGCTTCTGCTCTTTTTCTATTATGGCCGACAGCAGTTTCTGCATTTTGCGTTGCAGATGATTGGTGCTGCTGTGTTTGTTGTCAATATATAGTATGGCTATGGCCATCTGTTTGCCGCTCTTTTGAAGCTCGTCGATGAGGGGTTGTTTGTTCAGACGATAGGCCTCGCGTATGCGGCGCTTCATCAGATTGCGGTCAACAGCGTGGCGGAAGCGTTTTTTGGCCACGCTCACCAAGATTGCAGCTGTGGGGGCGTCGTCCTGTGGGGCGAGCGATAAAAAGACGGCGCGCAAAGGGAACGCTGTCGCCGAAGAGCCGTTGGCATAGAGGCTCTCTATGATGCTTTTGCTCTTGAGGTGCTCTTTCTTTGGGAATCCGAACTTTTTCTTTTCCATATCTTTTGCGCTGCGTGTGCGGTTTTTTTTGTGTGCCTTGTCGGTTGGCAGTCGGGGGCGGTGTCATTGAATTAAACGGGTGGCTTTTAAGGACCACCCGTTTAATTTTTTCTATCTTTTTTAGGCATTGTGCTTTGTAAGAAACTCGTCGAGGGCGGCAGGCATCGAGGGTGCTGTCGCAGTGGGAGCTTCAAGGTCGAGCCTGAGGCCTGCCTCACGTATCGTGTCGGCTGTTGCCTTTCCGAAGCAGGCGATTATTCTCTCGCCCTGTTGGTAGTCGGGGGCGTTCTTCTTGAGCGAGGTGATTCCGTGGGGGCTGAAGAAGATTATCATATCGTGCGAGTCGATATAAGATCTCTCAATCTCGGTGCTTACCGTGCGGTACATCTCGGCCTCGGAGTGTGCAATTCCGTGTGCGTCGAATATGCTGCAAAGCTCGCTGTTGTTAATGTTCGACATTGGCGTAAAATAACGCTCGCTCTTGTGCTTTACAAAAAGCGGCTCAAGGTCTTTTATATGACCGTTGCCAAAGTGTACCTTGCGCTTGCGATACTGTACATATTTCTGAATATATAGCGAAATAGTCTCCGACAGACAGAAATATTTCATATCATCGGGGATTGTTACGCGCAACTCTTTGCACAGGGTAAAGAAATGGTCTATGGCGTGGCGCGACAGGAATACAATGGCTGTGTGTCCGGGAATAGAGACCTTTTGCTGTCTGAATTCCTTTGCGGTGATTCCCTCTACTCTAATAAACGAACGAAAGTCTATGGTAACATTATGCTTGGCCGCAATGTCGAAGTAGGGAGACTTATCAGTCGCAGGCTTAGGTTGAGATACTAAAATCTTGCTTACTTTCACTGTCCTAAAATTTTATTATTAAAAAAAGGTTAGTTTGGTGTATTGCACGCCACATTAAGCCCAATGGCAGCAATTCAATTGCGCAAAGGTACAAAAAAATATCAAGAAAATAACTTTTTTCGTTGAAAATGATGTTAAAACAGCGAACAAATAGCATAATAAGCCACATTATACCCACTATCAGCAGATAAGCGGTGAATATAATGCTGCTTATGGTTGGCGCAAGAATAATTGTGGCTACAAGCGGCAGCAGTGTGAAAGGCAGTAGCTTTAATGTAAAGAAATATGATTCTCGCCACTCGCGCGCTTGCGCTGACGAGAAGAGTACGATGTTGACAATGTCATAGACGGCTCGCTTTAGCACAAGCATCACAAGCAGCATTGCGGCAAATATTGTAAACGGAATATAGGAGGCGCCGAAGGTGTGCAGCTGCCCTCTCTGCTGCAAATAACCGAATATTATTATTGTCGAATATATTATAAGTAGAATATATAGTATTGTATTGCCCGTGCGGCTTATTCCTATGCGGGCGTTATAAGGGGCGGCCTGTCCCTTGTAGTAGAACATTTTTTTTACGCGCTCGACAATGGCGCCACCGTCGCGCAGCAGCACGTAGGCCCCACCCAAAAGGCCGGCTATAAATAGCGACAATATAAAATTGTCGCATCCTATTGAGTAGGGGATAGGTGTTCCGCTCATTTTCTAAAGTGCTGCGTATTTTCTGATGCTCGGGTCCCACACGGGTGTCTTGCGTATCTGTTCGAGGGCCTCTTCGGGGGTTGTTGCGACGCTCCATATATCGGCGTGAATGCGACCCATAAAGTGCTCGTCTATTGCGCGTTGCAATTGTGCTATCAGTGCATCGTAGTATCCGTTTATGTTCAGAATGACGATGGGGCTGAGATAGAGGCCCAACTGTTTCCACGTGATAATCTCGCACAGCTCCTCCATTGTGCCGCAGCCTCCGGGCAGGGCAATGACGGCGTCCGAGAGGGCGGCCATTGTCTGCTTGCGTGTGTGCATATCCTCGGTTATTCTCAGTTCGGTGAGTCCTGTGTGATGCCACCCCTGCTCGACCATAAACTGTGGAATTACGCCGATGGCCCTGCCGCCGCCCTCTAACGTGCCATCCTCGACGGCGCGCATAAGCCCTATGCTGCCGCCGCCCGTAACGAGGCTTATCCCCTCACGCGCCAACAGCGCGCCCAGCTTGTGGGCGGCGCTGTTGTAACACTCATCGACGCGGTTGCTCGATGCGCAATATACGCAAATGGTTCTTACGTCGGCCATTTTTTAGTAACGGTAAATGTCCGACTTATAGGGGCCTTTTACATCTACTCCGATGTAGGCGGCCTGCTTCTCTGTCAGGGTGGTGAGCTTGGCATTGAGGCGTCCCAGATGCAGGCGGGCAACCTCCTCGTCAAGATGCTTGGGCAGGCAATATACGCCTGTCTCGTAGCTCTTTGTAAAGAGCTCAATCTGTGCGAGTGTCTGGTTGGTGAAAGAGTTACTCATCACAAATGAGGGGTGTCCGGTTGCACAGCCCAAATTCACAAGGCGGCCGTCGGCAAGCAGTATGATGCTGTGGCCGTCGGGGAAGAAATATCTATCGACCTGTGGCTTGATGTTCAGACAGCGTATGCCGGGGAAATTCTTGAGTGCCTCGACCTGTATCTCATTGTCGAAATGTCCGATGTTACATACGATTGCTTGGTCGGGCATCTGCTCCATATGGTCGATGCGCACAATGTCGATGTTTCCTGTGCAGGTAACAAAGATATTACCGTATTTGCAGGCCTCCTCCATTGTAACAACCTCGAATCCCTCCATTGCTGCCTGAAGCGCGCAGATGGGGTCAATCTCGGTTACAAGCACGCGTGCGCCGTAAGAGCGCATACTGTGTGCGCAGCCCTTGCCGACGTCGCCGTAGCCGCAGACAACGGCTACTTTTCCGGCAATCATTACGTCGGTGGCGCGCTTTATTCCGTCGGCCAGCGACTCGCGGCAGCCGTAGAGGTTGTCGAATTTGCTCTTTGTTACCGAGTCGTTGACGTTGAATGCGGGGAACAGAAGCTCCTTGTTCTCCATCATCTGATAGAGGCGGTGTACGCCGGTTGTAGTCTCTTCCGATACTCCCTTAATCTTTGCTGCCACTCTGTGCCAATGCCCGGGGTCGGCTTTTAGAACCTCGGCCAAGAGTTTTTTCAGCTCGCGCTCGTCCTCGGGGTCGCTCTCGCTGTAGTTGAGCACTGACGGGTCGCTCTCGGCTGCGTAGCCCAGATGTATCATAAGTGTGGCGTCGCCACCGTCGTCAACGATTGTGTCGGGACCCTCGCCGCCCTCGAATGTGAGTGCCTGAAGGGTGCACCACCAATAGTCGGCCAGATTCTCGCCCTTCCACGCATATACGGGGACGCCGGCCGCTGCAATGGCGGCGGCTGCGTGGTCTTGTGTCGAGTAGATGTTGCACGACACCCAGCGAATCTCGGCGCCAAGCTCGACGAGTGTCTCGATGAGCACTGCTGTCTGTATGGTCATATGCAGCGAGCCCATTATGCGGGCGCCTTTCAGGGGCTTTTGGTTGCCATATTTCTCGCGCAGTGCCATAAGGCCGGGCATTTCGTGCTGCGCCATTTCAATCTCCTTGCGGCCAAAGTCGGCCAAATTTATGTCGGCAATTTTATATGCCTCTTTTGTGAAAAGTTCTCTTGTCATTATTTTTAATATGTGTTATTTTATTATCTGTTTTTTCTTTTTAGGCTGCGAAGATACGAAAATTCTGCGCAGTGGGCAATCTTCTGTTACTGTTTGAGTATTTTATAGGTGTTTGTGCCGTTGCTGCCGCCGATGGTTACAATATATACGCCCGAGGCGCTGCCGCTCATAGGCACGGCTGCCACATTGCCGTATGCTGTTGTGCCTGCGACTGTGGCTCCCGATGCTCCCGAGACACGGATTGTGCTGCCATCCTCGACGCCGCTGCATATTATGCACTGCGCCGATGCGTCGTACCACACTTTTATGCTCTCCTCGGCGGTGCTGCCGATGGATGTCTGCTCGTCCTCTTTGCTGACAATATGCAGCGTGTAGCTCTCGTACAGAGGCACACTCTGCGCCTCTAATCTCTCGCCCGATACTACAAGGTATTTTACATTGCCATCTTTTACGGCCGATTGTGTCCATTGGAGCGAGAATTTATCGCCCATTTTTGTGATATTATAGGTGTTCCAATCGCTGTAATATTGGTTGGTGCCAAATACTCCATTCTCGTTCAGATAGCGTCCGTCGGCGTTGCTCACTATCTTGTAGCAATTTTTGCCGTTTTTGTCGATTGTTATCTTCCACTCGTGTGAGGCTGAGGGCTTTTTCACGCTCTTGAATGTGGGTGTTCCGCCGCTGCCTTTTACATTGGTGTTTGTGAGGTATTTGTTTCCGCTCTTCAGATAATATATCTTACCGCTCTCTATTGAGGCCTCTTGCGGCTCGCCGCCTATGGGGACAATGTCGAATATATATTTGTCGGGCAATGCCTCGGTTGATGAGTTTTTCGATATTTTGCCCGAGCTCACCGACCAGAAATTATCGCCTGCGCTGCCCGCATTCTGTATGGCGAATTTTCCGTTGGCAAGCAGTGTGATGTTATATGAGTGCCATACGGCCTCGTAGGGGTTGGTCTCGTCGCTTACGGTGAACATTCCCTTTTCGTTTAGATAGCGGTCGTCCTCGAGGTTCACAATCTTGTAGCGGTTGGTGCTTGCGTCGAGGGTTATTTTCCACTCCTGACGCTGCGGGCGTATGGTGTCTTTTCCGCTCACGAATTGTGGTGTGCTGCCCGATACGCGGGGATTTTTGTTTGTGAGGTAACGTCCGTTGTACATTATATAATATGTGCCGTTGTCAATTACCTGTGCGGGGAAAATATCGAGGCGATAGTCGTAACCCTCTCTATACTCGGCCACAAGCTCGCCCAATTTCTCTTTTATGAACGGCTCGACGTGCACCGTGCCCACTACGGGCGATGCGCTCTTTAGCGTGCCGCTAAAGTCGCGTGAGCGGATGGCTGCCTGCGTCTCGGTGTATTCTTTGTAGTTAAGATAGCTCTCGACAAAGGCCTCGGGGTTCTTTTGGGCGAGGGCGGCGTTCATTGCCACGATGCTTGCTCCGCGTTGTCCCAGCAGTTTCATCGACATTATCCACGGGGTAATCTCCTCGACAAGCGCGCGTGCCTCGCTGCTGCCCAGCATAATATCGGCCGAGCTTATCAGCTTGTCGAATTGTGCGCCGACGGCCTCGTAGGCTCCCTCGCGGTCGCCTGCCGATATTTTTTGTGTAAAGAGTTTCTTGGCCTCGACAAACTCGGGCGACTCGTCGGTGCGGCGCAGTCCGTGTACGTTCGAGCCGAGGTCAACATTATTTTGGCAGAAGAAGCGGAAGGCTTCGCTGTTCTGCGGCATAAGATATTTTATTGCCTCCTCCCACGACTCGTCGGGGTTATACTCGCTCATATTCCAATTGTACTCGCCGATGCTGAAGAGCGATAGCTTCGAGGCCTCGGCATACTCCATTGGGTTGGATGTGAATCCCGAGAGCATATTGGCAATGTCAAGGTCGTTGCCCCACGTCGGGCCCATCAGCAGGTGGTTGATGCAGTAGTCGGTTACGGGGTAGTTGAGCCATATAAAGGCCTTGCGGCTTATCTGATTGTTAATCCACTGCATATCGGCCTTGTTTATCATATCGACGACGCTGTTGCCTGTCCACATTATGCGCACCTCTTTGTTCATTGTGCTGCCCAATGTGTTCAGATAGTCGCCGCTCGACCATCCTTTGTTGTATTGTGTGGGGCAGATGATGCAGGGGTTTACGTCGTCGTAGGCTGCACCAAGCTGCTCGGTGATGTAGTTCATAAGCTCGGCCTGTTTGTCGCCGCGGGTGCCCTCGCCGCCCCATACGTCATCGAAAAAGACGGCGAACGTGCGCACGCCAAGCTCGTACATAGCCTTTAGTTTGTTGACAATGTTGCGGCGGTCGGTGTCGTTCCACTGAATATCGTTACCCGGGTGTATGGCCCACACAAAATCTACCTTATTGGCTTTGGCGGCGTTGACGTATTGTGTGATTTTCTTGCCTTGTGCGGCGGGATATTTCTCGCGCCATTTGTCCTTGTGATAGACGTCGTCTTTGGGGCCGTAGATGTATATGTTCATCTTCTGGCGGCCGAACATCTCGAAGAGGCTCATACGGTTGGCCTCGCTGTAAGGGTTGCCGTAGTAGCCCTCGACAAGGCCGCGGTGGGGTACGTCGGGGTAGTCGGTTACGGTAACCTGCATTACTTGCGACGCCGAGGCTATCTGAATGTAGCTCTGTACGCCGTAGAATGTTCCTGCACCGTCGTTTCCTGCGATAATTACTTTATCGCTCTGCACGCTCAGATAGTAGCCCTCACTCTTCTTGGGGATGAGGCTCTCGTACTCGGCAACCGAGGCATCGCCCCTCTCGCCGATGATTAGTTGTACACTGCCGCCATCGGTGGTAAAGTTTTCTTTTACAAGGCGGATGGCGTCGCTGTCGGCGTCGGCTTCACCCACAATGGTGTATGCCGCGCTGTTGTCGAATGCTTTTTCATCGCTCCACTTTATGCTCTGTGGAATGGGCGATATTCTCACGCTCTGTGCAACGGTGGTGAGTGTGGATGCAAGCATACACGCTGCCGTTGCGATAAATGCAAGGATTAGGCTACTTTTTTTCATACTGCTATTGGGTTTTATTATATTTTTTTTCGGCTGTGTGCGGGTGGAATTTTGTAGTGTTATGTTCCCCAGCTTTCTCTGTCGAGGTTGCGGTAGCTTATTGCCTCGCCAATGTGATGCGATTGTATCTGCTCGCTTGCTTCAAGGTCGGCTATCGTGCGGGCAACCTTTAGGATGCGGTCGTAGGCGCGGGCCGATAGGTTGAAGCGTTCCATTGCCATCTTTAGCATCGAGAGGCTCTGCGTGTCTATTGCGGCGTATTTTTTTATGAGCTTGGGGGGCATCTGTGCGTTGCAGTGTATGCCGGGCTCGTCGGCGTAGCGCTTCTCTTGTATCTTGCGTGCGGCAATGACGCGCTCGCGTATGGCTGCGCTGGGCTCGCCCTCGCGTGCGTCGGATATTTTTTCGAATGGCACGGGGACAATCTCTATTTGCAGGTCGATGCGGTCGAGCAGGGGGCCGCTTATCTTGTTCAGATAGCGTTGTACCTGTCCGGGGTTGCACACGCAGGGCTTTGTGGGGTGATTGTAGTATCCGCAGGGGCAGGGGTTCATTGATGCCACGAACATTACTCCGGCGGGATATTCTACTTTGTAGTTGGCGCGTGCGACGCATATTTTGCGGTCTTCGAGCGGTTGGCGCATCACTTCGAGCACGTCGCGCGAAAATTCGGGCAGCTCGTCGAGGAACAGCACGCCGTTGTGGGCCAATGATATTTCACCGGGGCGGGGGTTGGCTCCGCCGCCGCACAGTGCCACTGACGATACCGTGTGGTGGGGACTACGGAAGGGGCGCTGTGTGATGAGGGCTGTGCCGTCGGGCAGATGGCCGCTCACCGAGTGTATTTTTGTTGTTTCGAGGCTCTCTTGCAGTGTCAGCGGGGGGAGTATGCTGGGCAGGCGCTTGGCCATCATTGATTTTCCGCTGCCCGGAGGGCCCACCATAAGTAGATTGTGTCCGCCGGCTGCGGCTACCTCGAATGCGCGCTTAACGCTCTCTTGTCCGCGCACCTCGCTGAAGTCGAAAGGATAGGTGCTCTGCTGCGAGTAAAATTCCCTCTCGATGTCAATGTCGCAGAGGCTCAGAGCATCGTCCTTTCCGTTGAGAAAATCGACCACCTGTTGTAGATTGCGGGCACTATATACTGTCAGACTGTTTACAACGGCGGCCTCGGCGGCGTTGCCCTCGGGCAGAATAATGCCTTTGTATCCAAGCTCTTGTGCTTTTAGTGCTATCGGCAACACTCCTTTTACGGGCACAAGCGAGCCGTCGAGCCCAAGCTCGCCCATAATCATATAGGAGCCCAGCCTTTGGGCGCTTATGGCACCGTCGGCTGCAAGAATGCCGATGGCTATCGGAAGGTCGTAGGCCGAGCCCTCTTTGCGTATGTCGGCGGGTGCCATATTCACTATTATCTGTTTGCTGGGGAATTTCATTCCATTGTGCTGAAGCGCCGATTGTATGCGATGATAGCTCTCCTTTACCGCGCTGTCGGGCAGTCCCACAAGGAAAAATTGTATTCCTCGCAGGGCGTTTACCTCGATGGTTACGGGGGTGGCGCTTATGCCTTGTATGGCGGCTGCAAAAACTTTTACCAGCATAATTTGTCTGCTTTTATTGTGCCTGTCTTATTATTTTCGATTCGGGCGAAACGTCGTCTATAATCTTTGCCCCGCCTCTTACGGTCTTATTCTTCTCTTTATTGGGGGCCGACTTTACTTTTATGGCTTTTTCGCGCTCTTTGCGATGTCTCTCTTTTCGTTGCTCGTCTTTTGAGTGCTTCTCTATCAGTGAGTCGATGGTTGCGCTCAGTTGCTCGTCGGCTGTCAGTCCATACTCGTTGATGCGCAGATAGGGGTTCAGCAGCAGGCTGTATGGTAGTTTGTCGATGGTAAACTCTTTTGCGAGGCTGTTGTCCCACAATTGCGCGTCGCAGACGTTGTTGCCTTGAATTGTGTCTCGCCCGAGGCTGCCTCGCCACGCTGCCGTGTCGTGGTCGAGTGAGATGTTTAGCAGTGTGAATTTGCTGCTGTCGTTCTCGTCGGCTATCTTGCCGAGCCTCTTGAGATGCGCGAGGCTGCCACTGTCCCACGATGCCCAAAATGTTACGATGGTGTATTTTCCAAGAAAGCTCGAACGGGTTATATGGGTGCCGTCGGCTGTCGTGAAGCTAAATTCGGGGAAGGCTTTGTGGACAATGTTTTTCCTCTTTACCGATACTTTCTGCTTTACGCCCCAAAGGTAGTCGTTGTCTTGCAGCGTGCCGCCCAATTTCTCTATGCGTGTGTTTATGAAACTATTCTGTGCGTCGGGTGTCTCTATAAAGTGCTGTTGCAGCAGATGTATGTTAATCTCGCTCATCGGGTGGGTGGCGATGAATTTGTCTATTATGGCCTCGCGCTGTGTCCTCTCTTTGGCTTGTGCTATCTCTTGTGCAATGCTGTCGTAGAGTGCTTGAATGTCGCCACCCTTTATGACGGGCTCGCCGGCGTCGCTCATCAGGAGGGTAGCCTCGAGGTTGGGCTGTGCATAGAGGGGGAGTATTTTACCCTCGGGCAGTATTATGTTAAGAGGGATGAGTGTGTCGGTCTTTACCGTGTAGTCGAAGCTGCCCTCTTTGTCGGTTACTATCGTATCGACATAATTGTGTCGATAGTCGAGCCCGAAGATAAGAAGCGTGTCGCCTCCGCTGCCATATTGCCCTCTTAGGGTATATGAGGGCCTTTTATCCCCGCAGGATGCAAGGATAAGCAGGAGGGTTAATAGTAGTGCGGCTCTCTTCATTCTCTTTGGGGCTTATTGTTTGTTGGCACGTTTGCGCTCAAGCTCGTCGAGGATTATCTTGCGCATACGCATTGATTTTGGGGTAACCTCGATATATTCGTCCTCTTTTATGTATTCGAGGGCCTCTTCGAGCGAGAAGATTATTGGGGGGACGATGCGGGCCTTGTCGTCCGAGCCGCTTGCGCGCATATTGGTCAGTTTTTTGCTCTTTGTTACGTTTATCACAAGGTCGTTCTCGTGAATGTGCTCGCCTACTACCTGTCCGGCATATACCTCTTCTTGCGGGCTTATGAAGAAGCGTCCGCGGTCTTGCAGTTTGTCGATGGCGTAGGCAAAGGCGGTGCCGCTCTCCATTGCCACCATCGAGCCGTTTGTGCGACGCTCAATATCGCCTTTGTAGGGCTGATACTCTTTGAAGCGGTGGGCCATAATGGCCTCGCCGGCCGATGCGGTGAGTACGTTGGTGCGCAGACCTATTATGCCGCGCGAGGGGATGTTAAACTCGATGTTCACGCGGTCGGCCTGTGCCTCCATCGAGAGCATTTCGCCTTTGCGGCGCGTAACCATATCAATTATTTTGCTCGAATAGTCGCCGGGGACGTTTATCGTGAGCTCTTCGATGGGCTCGTGGCGCACGCCGTCAATCTCTTTGTATATTACCTGAGGCTGTCCCACCTGAAGCTCGTAGCCCTCGCGACGCATCGTCTCGATGAGCACTGACAGATGAAGCACTCCGCGGCCATATACTGTCCACGCATCCTCCTCGGGCGACTTACTCACGCGCAGGGCAAGGTTCTTGTCGAGCTCTTTGTCCAGACGGTCTTGTATGTGGCGCGATGTAACGAATTTTCCCTCTTTGCCGAAGAAGGGTGAGTCGTTGATGGTAAAGAGCATACTCATCGTGGGCTCGTCGATGGCTATTGTGGGCAGAGGCTCGGGATTTTCAATGTCGCATATTGTGTCGCCAATCTCGAAGGCTTCGAGGCCCACAATGGCGCAAATATCGCCCGAACTTACTGCGTCGATGCGCTTGCGTCCCAACCCCTCGAATGTGTGCAACTCCTTGATTTTTACCTTCGAGCAGTTGCCGCTGCGTCCGTAGAGGGTTACGCCAGCCCCCTCGGTGAGGGTGCCGCGGTGCACGCGACCGATGGCTATGCGGCCCGTGTAGGGCGAGTAGTCGAGCGAGGTGATGAGCATCTGCGGGGTGCCTTCTAACTTTTCGGGTGCGGGAATGTGCTCCAAAATGGCGTCCAAGAGCGGGGTAATATCCTCGGTCTGATTGCGCCAGTCGGTACTCATCCAATTGTTCTTTGCCGAGCCGAAGATTACGGGAAAATCGAGCTGCTCTTCATTGGCGTCGAGCGAGAACATAAGGTCGAATACCATTTCGTGTACCTCGTCGGGACGACAGTTGGGCTTATCGACCTTGTTTACAACAACAATGGGCTTTAGGCCTATTTGCAGCGCCTTCTGAAGCACAAAGCGTGTCTGAGGCATCGGGCCCTCGAAAGCATCCACCAGCAGCAGGCAGCCGTCGGCCATATTAAGCACGCGCTCGACCTCGCCGCCAAAGTCGCTGTGTCCCGGGGTGTCGATGATGTTTATCTTGGTGCCCTTATATTGGATGGATACATTCTTCGAGAGGATGGTTATTCCACGCTCGCGCTCAAGGTCGTTATTGTCGAGTGTCAGTGCATCGTTGTTCTGCTCCTTTAAAAGGTTGCCTGCAAGCATCATCTTATCGACAAGGGTGGTTTTTCCGTGATCGACGTGTGCAATAATCGCAATGTTTCGTATATTCTGCATATTGTTGTTGTAACTTAATTTATTCCTTTTTTTATTAAAAACAGCCCCTGTTGATAGCATATAAATTGCGGTGGAGCGGGGCGTCGGGCTCCGTCGCCTTTAGCGACGGCAAAGTTACGAAAAATAATTGATATTTCGGATACTCGACGGGTACTATTAAGGCCTGCGACCTTATATTTATTATTGTTGCGCTGCGAAAATTGGAAACTCGGGTCGAGGCTCTGCTCTGTTGCAGGCTATTTTGGCTGCCGTAAAAATGATACTGCAAGAAAAAAAGGAAGGAAAAGCATTGTTAATCCAAAAAATAGCACTATCTTTGCAGCCGCTAAAGCAAAATATTTAATAACTTAAAACACAAATCTATGTATTTGGATTCAGCTAAAAAGCAAGAAATCTTTGGTACATACGGAACGTCTAACACTGATACTGGTTCGGCCGAGAGCCAGATTGCTTTGTTCTCATACCGTATCGCCCATTTGACGGAACACCTCAAGGCTAACCGTAAAGATTATAGCACACAAAGAGCCTTGACAACACTCGTAGGTAAGCGTCGTGCGCTTCTCAACTATCTTAAGGATCGCGATATTAACCGCTACCGTGCTATCGTGGCTAAGCTTGGTCTTCGCCGATAAGCAAGTGCTTGTTAACACAAAAAAAGAGCAACCGAAAGGTTGCTCTTTTTTTGTGTTTTTTTGTGCATTCGGCAAAAGAGTTAATGATTGTTGTCGGATGGAGCGACTGTTTTTTATTGGTCGCACTGCTTAAGCAGGGTAATCATCTTATGCTTGATATAATGGACGCATTCGGGGGCGTTTAACCAATTTATAACATCCTCGGTGCTGCCCGAGTATGTTAAAAGGCTTATTTTGTATCCACTGCCTAAGCGTGCATTAAGCTCGACGTATTTTTTGCCTCGACACTCGGGGAAGGTGAATGTGCATATTCCTAACCACCAGTGGACAAGGTCGAGATTGCCGCTCTCGTCATCGAATGTCGCAATTATCTTTTTATGCTCGGTGGCATCCGATTGCAGTTTGTCGGCAATTTCTTGGCAGGCTTTGGTTATACTTTCCCGCATTGCGTCTATTGTCTTGTCGTCTCCTTGTCGGTACATCTGTCTCTCTTTCTTGTGGTTTGAGGTTTTTTGCCGTCTGTGTGGGCTCTCTTTTTTGTTTCTTGTTGCAATTGACGCTTGTCGGCCTAAATTAACAAGAAACTGTCTAAATTTGCTTACAGGCATAAATTTAAACAGTTTCTATAAATATTTTCTGTGGAGTTTTTTTACTTTATCTCCCACGTCTCGTTGGTCTCCAAAAGCTCGGCAAAGGTGTGATAGGGCTTTTTGGCCTTAATCTCCTCGATCTGCTCGTGGACGCTGTCGTTGTATGTGGGTGCCTCGACGTCGCGTATTACGCCTAAAGCAACGGGAAAATCGGGGCCCTCCATAAGCGCCAGCTTCAGATGCAGGGTGGGGTCGGTGCAGTGTGCGTCGTGTACAAGAATCTCATTCTCGCCTGCCTCGCTCACCTTCACCACCTTTAGGCCGAAGCCCTCTTGTGCAAGGCCATACTCGTTATTCTCGCCAAAAATCATTGGCTTGCCGTGTTCGAGGTAGATGGCGTTCTTGGCGCGTCCCTCTTTGGTATATACGCTCTCGTGTGTGCCGTTGTTGAAGATTACGCAATTCTGCAACACCTCGGTAACAGATGCGCCTTTATGTCGGGCGGCGGCCTTCAGGCACTCCACGGCTGCCGACATATCAGTGGCGACGCAGCGGGCAAAGAAATTGCCGCGTGCACCGAAGCATAGCTCGGCGGGACGGAAAGGCTCCTCGACCGTGCCGTAGGGCGACGACTTACTTACAAAGCCGCGCTTCGAGGTGGGCGAGTATTGTCCCTTTGTGAGGCCGTAGATACGGTTGTTCAGCAGAATCATATTAAGGTCGATGTTACGGCGCACTGCGTGGATAAAGTGGTTACCGCCTATGGCAAGGCCGTCGCCGTCGCCCGAGACCTGCCACACGGTAAGGTTGGGGTTGGCGACCTTTGCGCCTGTGGCAATGGCTGCCGCGCGTCCGTGTATCGTGTGGAACCCGTATGTGTTCATATAGTAGGGCAGACGCGACGAGCATCCGATGCCCGATATTACTGCAATGTCGTGCGGGGCAACGCCCAGCTCACTCATAGCCTTGTGCAGCGCTCCCAGAAAAGCGTGGTCGCCGCAACCGGGACACCAACGGGGTTGTCCGAATTTGTAGTCTTGTGCTTTATATTCGCTCATAACTGTGTTTTTTTGTTGGTTAAACGGTTGGGGTTATTCCTCGATGATTTTTGTGAAGGCCTCGACCAGCGATGCTACGTTGAAGGGCTGTCCCTTTACCTCGTTGTATTGCAGTATTTCGATGCCGTTTGTCTTCATACGCAGATAGCCTGCCAGCTGTCCCATATTCTGCTCGGCTACGACAACTTTCTTGTAGCGTGCGAGTGTCTCGCGGGTGCCGCGGGGCAGGGGATTGATGACGTTCAGATGGGCCTGTGCCACCTTTTTGCCCTCGGCGCGCATCTGGAGCATTGCCTCGTGCAGATGACCGTATGTTCCGCCGAAGCCGACAATTAGGAGGTCGGCATCCTCGTCGCCCTCGACCTTTAGCGGGGGCAGTGTGTCGGCTATGCGCTCAATTTTTTGTGCACGCTGCTCGACCATTAGCTGGTGATTCTCGGGGTCGTTGCTGATGGCGCCCGTTGCGCTGCTCTTTTCGAGGCCGCCTATGCGGTGCATAAAGCCGGGGGTGCCGGGCACTGCCCAATAGCGCACGAGTGTTTCGGGGTTGCGCTTGTAGGGGCTCCACCCCTCGCTCATCTCGGGTGTTACGTATGGGGGCACGATGGCGGGATATTCGTTAATGTCGGGTAGCTTCCACGCTGCCGAGCCGTTGGCGATGAATGCGTCGGTGAGCAGAAAGACCGGGGTCATATGCTCGACGGCTATCTTGGCGGCAAGGAACGCCGAGTCGAAGCAGTCGGTGGGCGACGTTGCGGCAATCACGGGAATGGGGCTCTCGCCGTTACGTCCGTAGAGTACTTGCAAAAGGTCGGTCTGTTCCGATTTTGTGGGTAGGCCGGTCGAGGGGCCTCCGCGCTGTACGTCTATTATCACAAGGGGAAGCTCGGTAATCATTGCAAGGTTGATGGCCTCGCTCTTGAGGCATATTCCCGGGCCCGAGGTTGATGTGCAGGCGAGTGCTCCGGCGTATGCTGCTCCGACGGCCGATGCGCATCCGGCAATCTCGTCCTCGGCCTGCATTGTTACAACGCCCATTGACTTGTGCTTGGCAAGCTCGTGCAGGACGTCGGTTGCGGGGGTGATGGGGTACGAGCCGAGGAACAGGCGCATCCCGGCCTTTTCGGCAGCTGCCATAAGTCCGTAGGCTGTGGCCTTGTTGCCGTTAATGTCCATATATTTACCCTTTGCCTTGTTCTTGCTCTCTATTGTGTAGGTGTGCGAGGCCGATGCGTGGGTGTTGTGTCCCATATCATAGCCGGCACGAAGCACTTTTATGTTGGCCTCGGCAATTTCGGGCTTTTTGGCGAATTTTGCACGAAGCATTCCCTCGGCCAGTGAGAGGTCGCGGTCGAAGAGCCAGCATACAAGGCCCAGCGCAAGCATATTCTTACAGCGCACGATGCTTTTGTTGTCCATCCCGCTATCCTTGAGTGTCTCTTGGCACATTGAGGTGATGGGGCAGGGGATTACGTCGCACGTTATTCCAAGCTCGGCGATGGGGTCGTCGGTGGTAAATTGTGCCTTTTCGAGGTCTTTTGCGGTGAACGAGTCGCTGTCTATTATTATCGCGGCTGTGGGCTTGCAGTATTTGTATTGCGTCTTTAGTGCTGCGGGGTTCATTGCGATTAGTACGTCGCATTTGTCGCCGGGCGTGAACACTTTATCGGCGCCTACGTGTACCTGAAAGCCCGATACTCCTGTGAGCACTCCTTGCGGGGCGCGAATGTCGGCGGGATAGTCGGGGAATGTACAAATATCGTTTCCCACTGTTGCCGAAATTGTCGAGAAAATGTTGCCGACAAGCTGCATACCGTCGCCCGAGTCGCCCGAGAAGCGTACGATTACTTGGTCGGTGTTTTTCGAATTTTTTGATTCTGCCATATTGTGGTCAAATAAGTGTTTGTAATATGGCGTCAAATTTCGCAAACATTTACGAAAAGAAAAAGTATTTTAACGATAACTTTTGCCTCGGTAACGAAAAATCCCGATGGAAATAGAAACCATCGGGATTTTTTATGCTTTTGGGCGATGCTTTTTACTTGCTTTTTACATCATACCCTCGCCCTCGAAGCTGTCGTCGCCCATATTCATCTGCTGGGTGTCGCTCTGTTTGCGGGTGGGACGCTTGGCCTTCATATTGCCGAAGCTGTATGTGAGGGTGAAACTCAGGCGGCGTCCGCCGTGGCTGTTCTTGGCGTCGCGTCTGAAATTGCTGTCGCCCGTTACGGTGTGCCAGCCGCGGCTGTCGAGAAGGTCGCGCACGTTGAGGCTGAGGCTCCAATGTTGGTTGAAGCTCTTGCGGACGCCGAGGTCGAGCGAGTAGTTGGGCTCGCGGTGTCCCTGTGCCACGATGCGCTTGGCATTGTAGCGTCCCGTTGCCTGCATTGTTACGGCCCACGGCAGTATGACGCTTGCCGTCATACGGGCGTTCCACGAGAAATTCTCGTCGGCCTCGCCTGTGATTGTCTGCTCGTTTATTGTGTATTTGAATCCGTCGAGTTTGTAGTAGAAAAGGTTGAGGGTGGTTGTAAGGTCGAGAATCTTGAACAGACGGTTCTTGCCGATAATCTCAAGGCCGGCCGATTGCTGGCTTGCCACATTCTCGAATGTAGTGTATATTATGTTGCCCTGATTGTAGCTTATGCGCTCAATTACGTCGTCGGTGGTGCGATAGTAGCCCGAGACCGAGAGTGTGTGGTCGCTCCAATTTTTTATGTAGTTGAGCTCGTAGGCGTTGGAGTACTCGGGGGTAAGGTCGGGGTTACCGAACGAGATATTTGTCGAGTCGCTGATGTTGCTGAAACTGTTCAGCTGGCCTCCCCACGGACGGCGCAGGCGGCGTGTGTAGTTTACCTGAATCTCGTTGCCTGCGGGCAGTGAGTAGCTTAGGAAGAGGCTGGGGAAGAGGCTGAAAAAGTCCTTGTCGGTGTAGGCGGGCTGGGGGCCGTTGTGCTCTTGCTCCCAATTGAGCGAGCGTGTCTTTACGCGCCAATATTCGGCGCGCAGGCCTGCCTGATAGCCGAATTTCCCGATGCGTCCCGAGTAGGTGCCGTACAGGGCGTGTGTGTCCTGATTGTAGATGAAACGGTTGAAGAGGTTTTTGTCCTCTTGTGTGTGCGCCTCGTCGTTATATGTAATTGTGGGATTCTCGTCGCGCGAGAAATTGGCGTGATAGCCGGCCTCGATGCGTGCATTGTCGCTTATCTTATTCTCGTAGTCGAGTTTAATCTCGGTGTTGCTGCTCTCGCTTTTGACGTACTGATATTGGTAGCTGTTGGCGATATTGGGGTTGCCTACCCACTCGGTCGATTGACGATAGACGGCCTCGCGCTTCATATTCCATATATTGTGGCTGGCCGAGAGGTCGATAAAGTGCCCGTCTTTGAATGTGTGGCGGTAGCCACCCTCGAAATTAAGCATCGAGGGCTTGTTGGTCTGGTCGGTGGTGCGCAGGCGTGTCTCGCTTATCTCCATTGTCGAGAGTTTTCCGCCTTGTGTGTGTACGCTTGTGCCAAACTCACCTTTTGTGCGCATTGCCATAAGGTTGGTGTATAGCTCGTCCTTCTCGGTGAAGCGCCACGTGAGGCCTGCGCGCGCAAAGAGGTTCTGAGGCTCGCGGCTGTTCTCGGTGTGCTGTCTCTGGAAGGCGTCGCGGGTGAAATACTCGGTAAAGGAGTCGCCCTCGCCGTCGTGGTTCATATTGCGGTAGTTTAGTCCCACGTAAGCGTCGAGTTTGCCGCTGCTGTAGTTTACGTTGCCGCCTGCGTTGTATCCGCCTTGTGAGTCGCCCCCGGCCTGCACGCTGCCGTAGTATCCGGCCTTGCGGTCGCGCTTAAGCACAATGTTGATTATTCCGGCTGTGCCCTCGGGCGAGTGCTTGGCCGAGGGGTTTGTTATTACCTCAATCTTCTCGATGCTTCCGGCGGGCATCTGCTGGAGAATGTCGCCCTGATTGTCGGCTGTCAGTCCCGAGGCTTTTCCGTTTATCCACACTGTTACGCTCTCGCTGCCACGCAGCGAGACGGTACCCTCGTTGCTTACCTCGATCGAGGGAATATCTTCGAGGACGTCTGTTGCGCTACCGCCCGTTGCCGCAATATTCTGGTCGATGGTGAAGACGCGCTTGTCGATGTCAAATTTCATCTGACTGCGCTGCTCGGTAACGACAACCTCTTTCAGTAGTTTGTTGTCGGGCTTTAGGCGTATGGTGCCCATATTGTTGCTCGCCCCCTTTGTCATTTGTATGCTGCGTGTGTCGTCAAGATAGCCGACGAACGATATTTTTACAACGTAGTCGCCTGCCTTTACTTGCGATATTGTGAAATTGCCTTTCTCGTCGGTGCTGCATCCGTTTATTGGGGTGCTGCTGCCTTTGGGTAGCAGGGCTACGGTTACAAACTCAAGCGGCTCTTTACTTTTTGAGTCGATGACTTGTCCTTTAATAATGCCGTCGGCCGTTTGTGCAAGAAGCAGTAGCGGCATAAAGAGGGCGATGAGGGAAAATAGCGCTTTTTTCATTGTCTCTTATTGCTGTCTTTTTTTTAATTTTTTATTCAATCATTATAGTTTGACTTTTTTCTTTGGCAAAGGTTTAGTCGTGCGCATCAATTCTTTTAAAAATGTTTTTAGTGTCTTTCTGCTGTTTTTAAAATTATTGCGGCGCTATGAAAAAAGAGCCAACGGCCAATTATTGCAAATATTTCTCGGGGAAATTGTCAAATTTCTAAATTTTCGGCTGCGAATTTACATCTTTTTCCTTTGTGGCTCAATTATCTTCGCCAATAAATTGCATATTTTTTTACTTTTTGTTATCTTCGCGCCGAGTTTTTTGGGAAATAAATAATTATTTAAAATATAGAGATTATGATAAATGCACAGGACATTAAAATCGGTACCGCTATCCGTATGGATGGCAAGTTGTATTTCTGCATCGACTTCTTGCACGTAAAGCCCGGTAAGGGTAATACCTTTATGCGCACAAAGCTCAAAGACGTTGTTGACGGCTATGTGCTTGAGCGTCGTTTCAATATTGGTGAGAAACTCGAGGATGTTCGCGTAGAGCGTCGTCCCTATCAGTATCTTTATCAGGAGGGTAGCGACTACGTATTTATGAATCAGGAGACATACGAGCAGATTAACATCGCCGGTGCTCAGATTAACGGTGTCGATTATATGAAAGAGGGTATGGTGCTCGAGGTTGTAACAGACGCTTCGACCGAGACTGTTCTCTTTGCCGATATGCCCGTAAAGGTTGTTCTTGCAATTCAATACACCGAGCCCGGCCTCAAAGGCGACACTGCTACAAACACCACAAAGCCCGCTACACTCGAAACAGGCGCCGAGATTCGCGTTCCCCTGTTCATCAACGAGGGCGAGCTTGTCGAGGTTGACACACGCGACGGTTCATACGTTGGTCGCGTAAAGGCATAATTTTTTGAATTATCGGCAGGCTTTTTTGTCGGGGGTCGGACTTCTGCTCAAAAAGCCTGCCTTAAAAATGTAAAAATCTTGTTATACTCTATAATTATTCCGGTATATAACAGACCCGGAGAGATTCAAGAACTCTTAGAGAGCCTGTCGGCTCAGACAGTAAAGCCTTTTGAGTTGCTTATTATAGAGGATGGCTCAAAAGAACGGTGCGATCATTTGCTTGACCGCTACCGTTCTTCTTTTACTATCCACTACTATTATAAGCCCAACTCGGGACGCAGCGACACGCGCAACTATGGAATGGAGCGCGCCACGGGCGATTATCTGCTCTTCTTCGACTCGGATGTTATCCTGCCGCCCTTCTATTTCGAGAGGCTGCAAGCTGCAATGGAGGCCGAGTATTGCGACTGCTTCGGCGGTCCCGATGCTGCCGACGCCTCATTCTCGGACATACAAAAGGCGGTGAACCACTCAATGACGGGCTTCTGGACAACGGGAGGCATCCGCGGCGGAAAGGTGGTGGCCGAGAAATTCTGTCCCCGTACATTCAATATGGGACTATCGCGCGCGGTATATGAGCGCGTAGGGGGCTTCGAGGATATGATGGGCGAGGATATTGACCTCAGCATACGCATACGCGAGGCCGGCTTTAAGACCCGCCTCATACGCGAGGCGTTTGTCTATCATAAGCGCAGGGTCGATCTTACCCGTTTCTTCAAGCAGGTGAATAATTTCGGTCAGGCGAGAATATGGCTGCACATAAAGCACCCCGGCTCGCTGAAGATAGTGCACACGCTGCCGGCGCTTATGCTCATCGCGGGTGCCCTGCTTCTTATGGCCTCAATCCTTTACCCGTGGCTTCTGTTGCTTCCCGCAGCCTACCTGCTGCTAATCTTCTTCGACTCGCTGCTCAAGAACAAAAGTCTGAAAGTTGCCGCCTACTCGGTGGTAACGGCAATTGTGCAGATAAGCGGTTACGGAACGGGATTCTTAAAGGCCTTCTGGTATAAGCTGATACTTAAGCAGCCTCTCGAAACAAAAAAGAACCTTACAAAATTATATAATAGGGGTTGATGGCAAAGGAAAAGCACAAAGCAAGCATAAAAGAGTGGCCCGAGGACGAGCGTCCGCGCGAGAAGGCTTTTCGCTACGGAATCTCCACGCTCAGTAAAGCCGAGCTTTTGGCGATACTCATAGGTTCGGGAACGGTCGATGAATCGGCCGTCGAGCTTATGAAGCGTGTGCTTGCCTCGTGTGGCAACAATATTGGTCGTCTGGCGCGTCTCTCGGTCGATGATTTATGCCTGTTCAAGGGTATAGGCCCGGCAAAGGCAATCTCCATTGTTGCCGCCTGCGAATTGTGGAAAAGACGTCAAGATGACGAGCGCGACAGGATGAAGCGCATCTATACGTCGCGTAATTTGTACGAATATTTCTATCCGCTCTTGTGCGATAAGCCCTTTGAGGAGTGTTACGTGCTTTTGCTCAATCAGATGAATTGTATCATAGGGCACGTGCGCATAGGAAGCGGCGGCCTCACCTCGACGGCTGTGGATATACGCTTGGTGCTGCGCTCGGCACTGCTGAAATGTGCAACAGGCGTAGTGCTGTGCCATAATCACCCATCGGGCAGCCTGCATCCGAGCATCGACGACGACCGTCTGACAACCACTCTTCTGAAGGCCTGTAAGATTATGAACATACGCCTGCTCGACCACATTATATTAACCGACGGTGCTTATTACAGCTACTCGGACGAGCGGCGTCTGTAAAAGGCGCAACCTTTTTTTGTGGGGGAATTTAGACGCTTCCTACATAAAAACCTTTTTTTTGGAAATTTAAACAGCTTCTTATATATAGTCGCACCACTTTAAATATTATACAATGGATAAATTTCAGTTGGAACAGAAAATAGTTGAGATGATAAAAACGGTATATGACCCAGAAATTCCCGTAAACATTTACGACCTCGGATTGATATACCGCATCGAGGTAAAGGACGATGGTTCCGTTGAGATTGATATGACGCTGACAGCCCCTAATTGTCCCGCCGCCGATTTTATGATGGAGGATGTGAGGCAAAAGGTCGAGGGCATTGAGGGCGTAGGAGAGCTTACGCTTAATCTTGTCTTTGAGCCCGAGTGGAGTCAGGATCTTATGACCGAGGAGGCTAAATTAGAGCTCGGGTTTTTGTAACCCCCTCTGTCGGCGCACATAAACAGTAAAAAAGAGCATAGTATGAAAAAGGTCTATTTTCTATCCGATGCGCATCTGGGCGCGTGGGCCCTTGAGCATCGTCGCACACAAGAGCGTCGTTTAGTCTCGTTCCTCGATAAGATTGGGGACGATGCGGCCGCAATATATATGCTGGGCGATATGTTCGACTTTTGGTACGAGCATAAATATGTCGTGCCCAAAGGCTACACACGTTTCTTGGGTAAAATATCCTCGCTCACCGACCGCGGCGTCGAGGTACATTTCTTCACCGGCAACCACGACCAATGGTGCCTCGACTATTTCGAGAAGGAGTGTGGGATGATTGTGCACCGCGAGCCCTTCCTCACCGAGATTATGGGCAAGGAATTTTTCCTTGCTCACGGCGATGAATTTTCCTCGGAGCGCGGCTACCATATTCTACGGTGGCTCTTCCGCAATAAACTGTTGCGTCGAATGTTCTCGGCACTGCATCCGCGCTGGAGCCTGTGGCTGGGCAACAGCTGGGCCCGCCACAGTATGCTGCAACACAAAATAAAGGGCGACACACCCTTTATGGGCGAGGAGAAAGAGGCCTGCGTGCAGTATGCCAAGCGCTATCTTCAGCAGCACAACACGGTCGATTGCTTCATATTCGGGCACCGCCACTGCGACGAGGATTTAGTGCTGGGCGAAAAGTCGCGCTGCATAATCTTGGGCGATTGGATATATACCTTTGCCTACGTCGTCTATGATGGAAAAACAATCTCGCACGAGCGTTACGTCGAGGGCGACGAGACGCAAATTATCTCCCGCAGCGAGTAAAAATTACTAAACAGAACCCGACAATGTGCTTCTTTTATATAATACTTATAATAGCTCTTATTGCAATATTTGTATTTGCTTGTGAGTTAATGTCAGAGACTGTTTTTAGTAGCTATTGGCTGCTACTGCCCATTCTTGTCTCATTGTTTTTTATCTACAAGGCAAATAGTAAAAGCAATGACGAGGAGAAATATTCTCTTGTTACACAGATATTTTTTGCAGTAGTAGTAGGTTCCTTTATTTCTGCCATCGTTTGTCTGCCCAATAGATTGTCGTTGGGCAATGAGTATAGAGCAAAAGCGGTAATTTCATCTCAATATATTATACCGGGTAGAAGCAGCGGTGCTTCTTTATGCACTCGCCTGCGTTTCGAAAATGGTGTTATAACTATTAGTGATAAAGAAATTTATCACAATTACTCTAAGGGCGATTCTGTTATTGTCCTGCTAAAAGATGGACTTTTTGGGCTGCCCGTTCTTGCATCCTATGAGACGCAGCCGTTGTGCGTGGCTTCTCGTGAGACTACTCCGGAAGAGGTCGAGTCGCAGGCTGCTGTCATTTCTGACGATACCGTAGCGCTTGCACCAACAACCGTGTCCGAGGCCTCAGCTGTCAGTCAGACTGATAGTTTAAAGATAGTGATAGAGCCTGTTAAATCTTTTCCCGACTCAATTTACAACAAGGCTGTCGTTGCAGTTAAAAAAGGATTTTATAGCGAGGCGTGGGACTATTTTAACGCCTCGTGGCAGAATGAAAAGAATCCGGATGCTCTGTTGCAAATGGGAATTATGTACGAAAAAGGTCGCCACGTTGGGAAGGATATAAACAAAGCCTACGCTCTGTATCGTCGAGCCGATAGCTTAGGCTCGCATAAAGCCAAAAAAGAACTTAAACGCTTGCTTGGTTTATAGAATATGTCTGTGAAATAAACTCTTTATCGGCACTATAATTAAATAAGGTTGAAAGCAAAAATTGCTTTCAACCTTATTTTTTAATATATGCAGGGAGGGCTGTTTAAAGTCCCTTTACAATATCGTATGTGTCGCTGGCAATCATAAGCTCCTCGTCGGTGGGGATGAGAAGCACCTTTACCTTAGACTTGGGAGTAGAGAGCACACACTCCTCGCCGCGCATCTTGGCATTAAGCTCCTTGTCGAGCTCGACACCAAGAAATTCGAGGCCTTCGAGGGCAGCCTCGCGGATTGAGCCCTGATTCTCGCCGACACCACCGGCAAAAGCAATTACATCGACGCCGCCCATTGCTGCTGCATAGGCACCGATATATTTCTTGATGCGGTAGGCGTACATTGTGTTTGCAAGGATGGCACGTTGGTTGCCCTCTTTTGCGGCTGCGTCAACCTCGCGCATATCCATTGAGATGCCCGAAATGGCTGCAACACCCGATTTTTTGTTCAGAAGGTCGGAAAGGCCTTTAGTGTCGAGGTTCAGTTTGTCCATAATGAAGGGGATTGCGCCTGCGTCAATGTCGCCGCTGCGTGTACCCATCATAAGGCCTTCGAGGGGGGTAAGTCCCATTGATGTATCCATACTCTTTCCATCTTTTACGGCGCTGATTGAACCACCGTTACCAATGTGGCAGGTGATTATGCGGCTACCCTCGGCGGGCATTCCTGTAATTTCGAGCACGCGCTTTGTAATGTAGCGATGCGATGTTCCGTGGAAGCCGTAGCGACGCACGCCGTACTCCTTGTAAAGCTCGTAGGGGATGGCGTACATATAGGCGTAGTCGGGCATTGTCTGGTGGAAGGCTGTGTCGAACACTCCAACCTGAGGCATATTGGGGGCAATGGCCTTTACCGCCTCAATACCTTTCATATTTGCGGGGTTGTGCAGGGGGGCAAGGTCGTTGCAGGCTACAAAGTCCTTGAGTACCTCGTCGGTGAGCAGTGTCGATGCACTGAATTTCTCGCCGCCGTGTACTGTGCGGTGGCCCACTGCGTCAATCTCGGCAATTGACTTTACAACGCCGTATTTCTCGCTTGTGAGGGTGTCGATGATGAGGCGTACGCCTGCTGTGTGCTCGGGAATGGGGGCGCTGATGGTCTCTTTGCTGCCATCGGGGAGGTTGAATTTGAGGAAAGAATCCTCAAGGCCTATTTTCTCAATTCCGCCCTTTGCGAGCACCTCTTTTGTCTCAATGTTGAACAGCTGGTATTTGATTGATGAGCTACCGCAGTTCAGAACCAATATTTTCATAGTATGTGTCTGTTTATATGTTAAGCAGTGCGGGTGGCACCCGCACTGCAATTAGGTTATTATCTTGGAAATTACTTTTTTGCTGCAATAGCTTGGTTGGCTGTAATGGCAATCATCATATATACGTCCTCTATTGAGCAACCGCGTGAGAGGTCGTTCACGGGGCGTGCAATACCCTGAAGCACGGGACCGATAGCCTCGGCGCCACCCAGACGCTGTACCAGCTTGTAGCCGATGTTTCCTGCGCCGAGGTCGGGGAATACGAGTACGTTGGCCTTTCCTGCCACTGTCGAGCCGGGAGCCTTGCTTGCGCCAACAAAGGGTACGAGGGCTGCGTCGGCCTGAAGCTCGCCGTCGAGGTCGAGGGCGGGGTCGAGCTCGTGGGCCAATCGTGTGGCCTCTGTTACCTTATCGACCATTTCGTGCTTGGCCGAGCCTTTTGTCGAGAAACTGAGCATTGCCACACGGGGCTGCTCGAAGCCTGCGATAGCCTTTGCGGTCTGCGCGGTGCACACTGCAATCTGCGAGAGTTGGTTGGCATCGGGGTTGGGGGTTACGGCAACGTCGGCTACAAAGAGTACGCCATCCTCGCCATACTCCTTGGCGTTGGTTATCATCATCATTGCACCCGATACGCAGCTGATGCCCGGGGTGGTCTTGATAATCTGCAATGCGGGACGAAGCACGTTGCCTGTTGTGTTCAGCGCACCGGCTACCTGTCCGTCGGCGTCGCCATTCTTTATGATGAGGCAGCCAAGATACAGGGGGTTGCATACGAGTTTCTGTGCATCCTCGGGGGTCATTCCTTTGGCTTTGCGAAGCTCGTAGAGCAGGGTTGCATACTTCTCGGCATCGGGATTGTCGTTGGGGTCGATGATGGTTGCCTTCTCGATGTTTTGTAGGCCGTGCTTTGCGGCAAGAGCCAGAATTTCGGCTTTGTTACCCAAAATGATAAGGTCGGCAATGCCATCGGCGATAGCCTTGTCGGCGGCTTTTAGTGTACGCTCCTCGGTTCCCTCGGGGAGGACGATGCGCTGTCTGTCCTGACGTGCGCGCTCAATAAGATTCTTTATAACATCCATAGTGTTTAGAATTATTTGTAATGTTGTTTTTACTATCAAAGATGTCTGTGGAATGTTATCTCGCAGGCATTTTTTGCGATAATGGGGGCGACGAGCCTTATGGCCCGACGGCTGCTGCCTATTTTCGCATTTATTTTGATACAAAGGTAGCAATTTTTTATATAAAGATGTATCTTCGTGCAGAATAAATTGTTTTATGCTGAAAAATCTTTTGTACAACGCTGTTCCGACGGCCGAAGCGCTGCCCTCTTTGCGCACTCTTTGGTGCGAGGCTTTTGGCGACGATGAGCGTTTTGTGGATGCTTTTTTCTCCTTGATGCGGCCCGAGGACTGTGTGCACACTCTCTCGCTCCGGGGGCGCGTGGTTGCGGCGCTCTATGCGCTTCCCTGCGAGCTTCGCTGCGGTGGGCGCTCGCTGCGTGTGGCCTATATTTATGCCGTTGCCACCGCGGTGGAGTATCGCGGGCGTGGCATTATGCGCTCGCTTATGGGGCGTGTGCACGAGGCGCTGTGCGCCGAGGGGTATGCGGCTGCCGTGCTTCTGCCCTCGTCGCCCTCGCTTGCGGCCTATTATGGCTCTATGGGATACAGGGTGTGCGCCTCGCGGCGCAAGGCGCTGCTCGATGCTTCGGATGCGCGTGTTGCGGACTGCTCCATTGAGCGGAGGGATGCCATCGGTGGCGATGCTTATGAGTTTGTCGGGCGTTTTTTTGAGCGGCGCAATGCTGTTGTGCACAGCAGGGAGGTGCTTGAGGTGAACCGCGTGAGCTGCTCGCTTACGGGCGGAGGATTTTTTGTAGCAAAAAGCGGCGAGGCGATTGTGGCGGCGGCCTTTTTGAGCATTGTCGGTGGGAGGCCGCTATTGCTTGATATTTTCTCTGATAGCCGCGGGGCGCAAGGGGCGCTTGTCGGGGCGCTGTGTCGTGAATTTGGTGTCGAGGCGCTGCCGCTGCTTGTCTGCGATAATTCCGTGGTGCCTCCCGGCAGTGTAAGCGATAACTCCTCGGATGGCGACGAAAAAAATAGAACACCATTTGCAATGGCACTCCCCTTTGTCAGTGATTTTCCCGCTGTCATAAACTGCTCGCTTATGCTCGATAAATGAAAATTTATATCGGGAACCATATAAACACAGCAACGTCCCACACGGCGTGCGACACTATTATCGCCCCGAAGCGCTCGGGAAAAAAGCGGTACAGAAGGCCCCACGCCGCTCCGGCCACCATTGCCGCCATTGTCAGCATAAAATTAAACGAGCCTGCGTGCACAAGCGCATATATTACCGTCGTTACAATAAGGCCGATATTAGGGTTCCAGCGCTGCGAGAGACTATGCTGTATGTATCCGCGCCAGAAAATCTCCTCGGCAGGGCCAATGAGAAAGAGCATCAGCGCAGTCAGTAGCAGGGCCGACTCGCCGTCTTTCATCCCGTAGATGAGGTCAACCTGCGGACGCGCAAAATTGAACATCAACTGCGAGAGTTTGTCGCCTATCCAAAATACTCCCCACAGCGCAGCGGCAATGGCAATGCCCAAAAGAATGTCGGTGGGGGCGAGCCTTACTCTTTTCCACCATCCGGGGGCGAAAATTGTAGCAAGAAGCGATAATGTGCAGGCCGAGCCTGTCATCATCCACCAAAAATTAACGTGTGGCGCCGTCCACGGACTGAACATAATAGTCCACAGAACAAATGCAAGGAGTATTGTGAAGAGTATCTTTTTCATCGTGCGTATGTTGCGATAATTAGTGATAGGGTGAGCAGCAGGCTGAATATCAACTGTAATTTTGCCGTAGCCTCATCGACGCCCCACAGCGCCTGCGCACCCTCTTTGGGGAAGCGCAACGCCCCGCGGACGTTGTCGGCGGCGGGCTTAAGGGCGGGAAGCACCAGCATAGACCACCACGGAAACACTCCGAGCACACACCCTGCGATAATCCAAGCAAAGGGCAGCAGCACCTCGACGCAATAGAGCTGTGCCGATGCTTTTTTGCCTATGAGCATTGCAAAGGTCTTAATGTCGGCGCGCTTGTCGTGTTCGGTGTCGCGCGCGTTGTTGGCGTGCAAGATTCCAACTGTGATAAGCCCAATGGGCACTGCCAGCCACAATGCCTGCAAATTAAATTCGCCCGTTGCCACAAACGACGTTCCCAAAATGGGCAGCACCGAGTAGGTGAGGAAAATGTCAACGTCGCCCAGAGCGTGATATTTGAGCCACGGATAGAGCACCGTAAGTGCAAAGCCCAAAGCGCCGATGTAAAGGGTGGGCAGCCCCGTAAAGGCCACAATTGCAATGCCCGAGAGAGTGGCGACGGCAAGCAGCACAAGCGACAGTGTGCGAATCTCCACAGGCTCGAACGTCCCGCTTGTGAGCGACATTCCGCCAATGGTATCCTCGCGGTCAACGCCCTTGATAAAGTCGAAATAGTCGCTCAGGGTATTTCCCGCTGCGTGAAAAACTACAATATTGACAATTGCCCACACACCCGTGAGCCAATCGACAGCCTCGCCCATCCAATGCAGATAGGCCAGCGTGGCAAGCACCGGCATTGCCGATGCGGGAAACGACCACGGACGCGTGGCAAGAACCCAATCTTTTACACAATGCTTCGTCATTTTTATTGTTCAGTAATTTTGAGGTGATATAATCTGTTGGGATAATTCTTGGAATTATATCCAGCCATAGTTGTACTCAAGCACGACCCTGTCATTTGTCTTGTGCTCCTCATTTATTATAATATATAGTGGATAGTAACCTTGGTTGCTCTCGCCGCCCGACGCTTCCCATATTTTATCGCAGAATAGTTGTATGGTGTTTCTCAGGGGCTCTGAGTTTTCCCCAAGCTCGCGAACGAATTTATTGTAAGGGTTGTCGGGGTCGTCCTTTAGTACATCTTCATTATAATATATGGTGTGCTGTCTTCTTAAAGAGAGAAGGCTGTGGCGTCCGTTTTCCAATAATGTCAGATATATGTTGTATTCATTGTCGGTGTAGGATACTTTTGTAAGCTCGACGTCATCGACTATTATTGGCCAAACGGCATTTATTGAGTCGCATAAGGCTTGTGGCTCTTTTTTGGGGGCGCGGGGCGAGCATCCTGCGACTATCAAAGGGATGAGAAGGAGTATTACTTTTTTCATTTTTTTTTTGCAAAGATACGACAAAGAAACGAAAGTGAGTGCGTAACGGGGAAAGAATGTAGTCTGTTAGAGATTTAACGGTGTTTGCCAATATGTTGCAGTGCCATTAAATACCAATGAAAAGCCAAGAAATGACAAAATTTCGTTACTATCCCCCCCGTTACTTTAATTCTTGATTTCAATAGGTTTATTCGATTGCCTTAACAGATTGAAAAAGAATATCTGTATGACGATTTAGGATGCAAATATAGGAGTTTTTCTTATATCTTCGTTCCTGTTTCGCTTCGGCTGATTCTTTTGCACCGATACGCAGTGTTTTGCTTACCGTTACTCAACTCTGCCATAAATAATTTAGCAAACAAAAAAGTAGAGTTATGAGCAGAAGCACTTTCAGAGTATTATTCTATCTCAAACGCAATGCC
>JAFQVS010000006.1 GCA_017407905.1 Bacteroidaceae bacterium
TAAAAAAGAAATTCAATGTAGGTTCGATTGTTTTAAGGAAAAAGTGCGAGGTATGTTTAACCGCTACTTAGACGCTTGTTTACAAGCGACTAAGTGAGGGCGGTCCGCAGCACCCTTAAAACAATCGTAAACCGCAATGACAAGCTGGGCCTCCGACCGAGTGAGCGCACTGTTGCCTCACGAGCAAAGGAGGCTCTGCGACAATTTCTTTAGGTGCAGTTTTTTTTGCTTACTTTTTTTTTGAAAAAAAGTAAGGCCAAAAGTATAAAGTGAAAGAGAGAATAGCCGCATAAGTATTCCGTGAAGGTGATAAATAGAATTATCTCGACCACACCTTTTTGCTACTGAGCCTGCAAATGCCGTAAACACACTTCTCACTCATCAGCCAAAGTTTTTTTTTTGGGGGGGGGAGATATAAGAGTATCATCTTCGCAACTTTTGTAGGTGAGCCATTATAATTTTCCTGCCGACAGAATTATTCCTGCATTCTATTCGCAGGGCGGGAAAGATACAAACTTTCCCGCCCTATCTTTAGACACACTTAATACTATAATCGTCCTTATCTTATTCCTCGATTACAGAGACATTCATCACAACGTCAGTTTTTGGGCGGTCGGCGGCGCCGGTCTCCACTCGTTGGATGGCCTCGACTACCTCAAGGCCCTGCTCCACCTCGCCAAACACCGTATATTGCCCGTCCAAGAACGGGGTGCCGCCAACGGTTGTATAGGCCGCAGTCTGCTCGGGAGTGAACGAGGGACGCCCCATTGCACGGCTCTTCTCGATTGCCATATTGCCCAGCTTCTCTTGCAGAGCCATAAGGCCGTCGCGGTCGCGGTTGCGTCGCAGATTCATAATCTCGTCGCGGTGCTCCATAGCAAGCGCGTTGAAGATTGTCTGCTCTTGCTGCATCTCCATCTGACGCTCCAGCTGCTTTAATTCGGCCGCTTTATACACCTTGCCCCAAACGATGTAAAATTGGCTGCCGCTGCTCTCTTTCTTGGGGTTCACCTCGTCGCCCAGACGTGCGGCGCTAAGCGCACCACGCTTGTGGAAAAGCGTCTCGGACAGAATCTCGGCGGGCAATGTGTAGTCGGGGCCGCCTGTGCCCAGAGACTTTCCGGCTGCGGCACCGCGACTATCGGGGTCGCCGCCCTGAATCATAAAATCCTTTATTACGCGGTGGAACAGCGTTCCGTCGAAATACCCCTCGGCAGCCAGCTTAAGGAAATTATCGCGGTGTATGGGTGTCTCGTCGTATAGGCGCACTATAATATCGCCCAATGTGGTCGAAATTTTAATTTTGCTCATAAGATTATTATTATTTTATGCTTTATTAAATGGTCGCGCAAGGTAGGCAATATCTTTAACCCCACAAAATTATGGAGCAGATATTTGCTTAATTAAATTTGCGGCCGAGCAGGAATTAGCAATACAGACGACTAAAAGAAAATTTTAGTCGTCTGTATTGCTGTCTGCGCAAGGAGCACGCAGCGCGCTCACAGACACTCTAAATGAGTGCAAAGTTGCCGCCAGACAAAATCGGGCTTGATACTATTATATTGTTCTTCCTCGGAAAGGTTCACAAGCTCTTCGTCGTTCAATATATCCGACACATCAACACCAAAGGCCGGTGTACTATTCTGCGGCAGCCACATATATTTCGCCGCCCCGGGCGAAAATATAGCATACGAGGGCAGCCCCAACGCCTGAACAAGATGACGCGTCCCGCCCTCGTTTCCAAAATAGAAAGAGCAATTGCTGCACAATGCCATCAGCTCCCTTATTGAATTAGCGCGAATATCAATAAAAATCTGTTCGGGACAGCCAAGCTCATTATAGACGCGCCGACACGTCTCCTCCTCGGCTCCGGGCGCGTAATTGAAAATAATTTGCACATTCTTATATTGCGCAACAATTCTCCCTATAATCTCTTTCATATAATCGAGATTCCACCTTTTTTTAAGAATTTTCGTCGTTACGCCTATTAGAATTACAGGGTGGTCGAAATTCACGCCACAATCGACCATATATTTTCGGAATTGCAGCCTCTCTTCATCGGTTACGAACAGGCGAAAATCGCGCACGGGGGTAATTGGCGCAATATCACTCAGAAAATTGACAAAATGTTGGTTCATCTCAACAATATCAATCTTCTTTTTACGTACCAACGCCGTGCGATTAAGCAAAAAGGTATAACTCTTTTTGTGTCCTATTCTCCGAGGCGTTGCAAGCGAAAAAAGCGAGAAAAAGAGTGTACGCACGGTGGAGCGCATATCAATGATAACATCGTATTTCTCGTCGTGCACCACACGCCAAATTTCTTTTAAATATAGAAAAATATTTTTATTCACTGTCTCGGAAAAAGCAATCACCCTGTCTATATGAGGATGATGCAAGAAGATTGGCGCAATCCTCTCGTTGAGCACTATATGTATTTCGGACTGAGGGAAACTCAGTTTCAGGCTCGAACACATTGCCGAAGATAAAACAGAATCGCCCAACTGTCGGAAACGTATTACAAGAATTTTCCGTATATTCTCTTTTTTCATTCTACTATACCCCGTTAGTTTTTATATTTCAAACGCCGACTATTATTCTTTATTATTATGTAAAAGTTAATTATTTTTAATTAAGAAGTTGCTAAAAGAGACAGCCTCACCCTCACGGGCAAGGCCATCCGCACACTTATGTTTACTACAAAAAATCAATTACTCCTTTGCGATAATATCAGAGGGGTTAAGCCTCATCACCCTGCGTATGTGATAACCCACAATAACGGCTACCACAAAAAGTATTATGGAGAGGCCGATGGCAAAGGCCTTCAGTGGTGCAACCTTGCATCCGAGGGGAATCATAGGCTCGTACATATCACTCATAAAATCCCCGAACAGAATTACAAGCGGGAGGGTAACCACAATCGCTACCCCTAAGAGCCGCAGATACAGGCGGGCAAAGAGCAATGCAATATCGCGCCTTTTGGCCCCGTGCACCTTGCGCAGCGCAACCTCTTTCATACGCGAGCGCACGTCGAGCGAGATTGAGCTGTATATTCCCAAAATACAAATCATAAAGCTGATGCACGAGAGCAACCACGCACCACGCTCCACATTCTCGGTGGCGTGAACCTCCTCGGCCATCTTCTTGCGCAGATTGAAAATTTTGGGCCTCACGAGCGTCGGGTCGATACGTTGCATTGCCGCCTTAATATCATCATAGACATTGGCATACTCGCCCTTGTGCGGCACCACAATCAACTCTTTGCCAAGAAAATCAATAGGACTGTGCACGTAAATAAGCTCAATATTATCGAGGGCGTATGGGAGGCTCTTATACGTTCCTGCAATTGGCATCGGTGCGTTGTTGTCAAATTCAAGCGTGCCGCTGCGCACAAGCCCAATCTCATCGAGCTGCTTATAGAGCCCCTCGCCCAGCAAAATATACGATTTTCCTTTAAGCTCAGGGCGCATCCAATTGACCGACAACTGCCAAAAATCTATAAAATCATCATTTTCAAAAAAGTGTGTACGATGATATTTACCATATTTTGCAGCAAGCTCGGGATTATCACTAAACCCCTTTATTGTGCAGTAGCTTGTAGTTGCAATGAAGCTGTTTTCTACGCCCTCGACCTCGTGATCGACAGCCTCTTTCAACTGCTCAAAAGAGGAGTCATCAGTTGAGAATGTAGTATATTCTATCATAATGCTTTTTTTATAAAAATCGTCATTCTCGGGTACATTCATCCTCTCCTTTGTAAAGCCCACCACCTGCACAATCACCATAGTGGCACTAAGGAAAAGCAGTCCCACGACAAGCTGCACGCCGAGCATAGTGTTACGCATAGCGTGCCCCCTGCTGCTACCAAGAGCCGCCAACGTGCCCCGCTGCACATTAAGAATGCGCACAAGAGAGAGCCACACAGCAACCACGCATACGGCAGCAACAATAGCTATTATGGTTAATAACGAGCCGCCGACGCCCTCTATTACCCACCCCTCCCTCTCGAAATGCTGCGAGAGATTCATCTCGACATACTCCGTCAGCCACGCCGACATAAACAGCGACAGCAAAAAAGAGAGCACAAGCACAATGCTCACCTCGGTGAAGAAGAGCGCAAAGAGCCCCTTTCGCCTTGCACCGTGCACGCGGCGCAAGGCCACCTCGCGACTGCGCATACCAAACAACTGCAACTGCATCTTAAGAAATCCTATAAGCGAGGCGATGAGCACCAACGAGCTTATCACATATACAATGGAACGAATAAGCAGAGCATTAGAATAATACGACAATCTTTCATCAATAGTAGTAACACTCATAACCTCGATGCCGAACGGCTTTAAGCGGCTGTTAATCTCCTCAACCGCCTGCTCTATGGTATAACCCTTGCGCACCTCAACGTCGTAAAAACTCCCAAAAAGATTATTAGTGTAATAATCGGCCTTTTCGTCGAACGGTACAATGGTGT
Source organism: Bacteroidaceae bacterium (assembly GCA_017407905.1). Taxonomy (GTDB): domain Bacteria; phylum Bacteroidota; class Bacteroidia; order Bacteroidales; family Bacteroidaceae; genus HGM04593. The sequence goes on from JAFQVS010000006.1 coordinate 4,469, forward strand.
GAGGAGTAAATTCCTCAAAGATATTCTGCACCTTATAGACGTCGCGGATAACGAATCTCTTTTCGCAACCGTAAAGGTTATCCATCTCCTGCAATTTCACCTCAGTGCCGATGGGGTTTTTATCGCCAAAGATAAGGCGAGCCTTGTACTCGGAGATAAAAATCTCATTCTCCTTAAGCACGGGTACCCTGCGGCCCGTGATTGCCGAGCGTATGGCACGAAAATTAAGGTACTCATTTTGTGTAAAACAAAAATTGTCCGTTATCTTTTTCGTAGTGGAGTCGGGCATATAAAATAGAAGCTCCGTTTGCATTATAAAGGCATTGCTGACAAATATCCGCTCGACCGAGGCAAGCCCGCCGCCCTCGGTAAGAGCGGCATTAACATCCTGCTTTATGTATGCAATTAGCCCTTTTCCTGCGTATGTATCAATATGTTTCAATCGCAGGCTGTAGCAGCGGTCGTAATAGGGTTCGTCCATAATATTCGGCTTACCGAGGAAGCCCATCGCAAAGTGCGTGGCGGCGAGCGTTACAATGCCCACTGCCAACGCCACTATGCTGACGACATTCTGCACTTTGTATTTCATAAGATTGCGAATGGCAATCTTCAAATAGTGTATAATCATAGATTTTTATTTACATTTCAACCTCGGAGACAATCTCGCCGTCGAATAGATTTATTATCCTCTCGGCATAGTTTGCGTCGCGCTGCGAGTGCGTTACCATAATAATTGTTGTGCCCTCGCGGTGCAGCTCGCGCAGAAGCTCCATCACCTCTTTTCCGTGCCTTGAGTCGAGGTTACCCGTGGGCTCATCGGCAAGGATTATCGAGGGGTGCGAAATTACGGCACGTGCAATTGCCACGCGCTGTTGCTGTCCGCCCGACAGCTGCGAGGGAAAATGCTGCGCACGATGCGTCATTGCCACCCGTTCGAGCACCTCGGCAACCTTTTCGCGGCGCTCCTTCTTGGGGCACTGCATATAGAGCAGCGGGAGCTCGACATTCTCGGTTACATCAAGCTCGTCTATGAGATTAAAGCTCTGGAACACAAAGCCCAAGCGTCCTTTGCGCAGGTCGGTGCGCTCGTCCTCGCTCATACGGCTCACATCCTTGCCCTCTAACAGATACTCGCCATCGGTGGGTGCATCGAGAAGGCCCAAAATATTCAGCAGGGTCGATTTTCCGCATCCGCTGGGGCCCATAATTGCCACAAACTCTCCTTTTTTCACTTCGAGGCTTACATTTTGCAGTGCCCACGTCTCGACCTCATCGGTCTTAAAAATCTTCTTGATGTTTTTTAGTGTAATCATAATTATATTGTTATTTTTTGTTAAAAATCTTTTTATTATTTGCCTTGTCGATATTACGCGCACGCCGCCCTACTCTTTTTTAATCACCTCGGCTGCATTTATTTTGCTCACGCGGTATATTTTGTGCGCGATTGTGGCAAGCGTAACCATCGACACAATAAATACAGAGCCTACAAGGTAACATAGTATCTCTATCCATTCGGATAAAACAAAGGAGTTGACAAAGCAGTGGAGCGCCACCGATAATAGCAGCCACACGGCAGCAACAAACGCAGCAGCCACTGCCAGCAGACGAATATAGTACGAGGCAAACAGACGCATAATATCGCGGCTCTTGGCGCCGTGTACCTTGCGCAAGGCAACCTCTTTTTGTCGGCCGCGGCTCTCGAGCGAGATACTCGAATAGACGCTTGCCACAATAGAGAGAATAGAGACAAAGACAAGCAGCATTGCCAGCTTGATGAACATTTCCATTATTTTCATTGTGCCGAACCACTCGTCGTACAGACAATTGACGGGGACGTCGTTCACGCTGTCGGGGTTCGCCTCGCGATATATTCTCTCGATGGCAGCCTCGCAGTTGCCATACTCGCCCTCTTTGGGGAAAATGATATATCTGGTGTACGCATCGCTAATCAGGGCATCATCGTCAACAATCCAAAAGGCCGGGGTATGGTCGTATACGTTTCCATAATAGTCGTATACGGTTTTATAAGAGTAGTGTTGCAGTGCCTTTGCATAGCCTATGAGCGTGTAGCTGCGGCTGCCCAACGGCTGTTTCACACGCACATCGGACGAAGGCTTAAGGCCCCATTTGAGGCGCAGGCGCTCGACCTCCTCGGTGGGCACATAAACAGCCGTCGTGTATCTTAAATTCTCCGCGGGACGCTCGGGCGTAATTTCAATATCCAAAAGTTCAAAAATATCCTCGTCGGTAACAGTGTAACTATACTCATAATCGTTCACGTTGCCACTCTCGTCGGTACGCTCGATATAATGCGTCAGAAGTTCACTATCCAAAGTAGAAGAACGGGTAGGCTTTAAGAAGGCAACGCTCACGTGCTCGACCGTACCCGTCTGCATCAGTTTATCCTTAAATTCGGCAGGCTGCCGGTTCATCACCAATGCCCCGCGGTAGCGCGACGGATTATCGGGCAGCACGTCGGCCTGATGCTGGTAAGTATCGTTGATAAGGTAGAGGAGTCCAAGCACCGCCAAAATAAGGAACATACTCACCGCCAACTGCATACTAATCATAATACTCTGCCCCACGGTACGCGGATGCCCGCTGCGTCCCACGCGCAGCCCCACGGGCCGACGCAGTTGCCTATAAATAACCGCCGAGGCCACAAGCAGAGTAACCAGCATCGCGCAGCCTATCACCCGCGCCGAAATTCCATAAATGGCATCGAGATTAAAGACAATTCCGCCGTGAATTTTATATATTATGGGCAGCGCATAATCGGCCAAAAGAGCCGTTACCACAAACGAGGCCACCACCGCAAACAAAAAGACAATGACAATCTCGACGGCCAGCTGCATAATAAGCTGCCCCACACGGGCGCCCATCGTGCGGCGCAGGGCAAGTTCGCGCGAGCGAAGCGAAAAGAGCTGTAACTGCATTTTCAGATAGCCCATCACGGCAATGAGCAGCACACTGCACCCCAAGAAGAGCACGGCAAAGACAAAGACCACAAAAAAAATACCCTCGTCGCTCCAATCAAAATCATTCACAGTGTAGGTAAAAAAGTACTCGGGCATTGCCGACGATAGCTCCTTATGCAGCCGGGCAGCCGTTGCACCGGGCGCAAGCTCGAACCTTAGGCCTATGGTACGAAAATGATCCCTCGGCAACGCACCGGCAATAAAAATTCCACTGAAGCTATCGTCAAGATGTTCCGAGGTATCGAGTACGTCGCTTATTGCGAGCCTCTTACCGTCAATTGTAAGGCCGCGGGGGTCGGCACCCTTGCCATAGACCTTGTCGCGAATATCGGCGGTTATAAGCACGTCGCCCTCTTTAAGCTCGGGGATTCTATCGCCCGTAACAGCGCTCGTGTAATACCGGTAATGAAAATAGCGCGGCGAGCACATTGCATAGGTTGTCATAAGAATCTTTTTTCCGCCATCTTTTGTCTCGTACTCGGTATCCTTCCTCTGCCATTGATTGAGAAAATGAAATTCGCGCAACGATGGGAGCTCACTCTCGCTCACACGTTTGAAGAAATTATAATCGACCCACTCTTCGTCGCCCAACTGAATGTCGGCAAAATTCTCGTCGAGCGTTTTTCGGTTCTTATACTGCTCCTCGCTCATTTTATATGCGTGAAAGGTGGCGCTTCGTGTGTCAATCTCGGAGAGGTAAATGTCAAGAATGACGCTTTTCATTATATAGAGCGTAATTGCAAAGCACACCGTGCCCACTGCGAGGCTGAGGATGGATATTATATTCTGTGTCTTGTATTTAAGCAGATTGCGCCAAGCTGTTTTAAGATAGTGTATAAGCATTGTTTTATTCTGTTTTTATGGATTACTTATTTTTTGTAATTTTATTATTCGGGGGCAGACCCCGGGATGTTTCTTCGTAAATGTTTTTTGGCAAAGATAGTTTTATTGTTCGATAATAAGCTCCTCGGCGTCGCCTATGCGGTCGTATCCGCCGACAATGACACGGTCGCCGGGCCGCAGCCCCTTTATAATCTCGAATTGTTCGGGATTCTGCCGCCCTATCTCAATGGGGACGCGTCGGGCAATATTCGTCCCCTCGTCGATGCGGAAAATCCACTCGCCGCTACTCTTTTGGTAAAAGTCGCCCCGAGGAATTACCACAGCCCTCTCGCTCTGCCCAAGCTCGACCTTTACGCGGTAGCTCTTTCCCAAGCGGATATTCCGCGGGGTGTCGCCATTGAAGAGCAGGTCGATGGCAAATTTACGCTCCTTTACCTCGGGCACCACACGGCTGATGCGCAGCCCGAAGGTATCCTCGCCCTGCACGATTGCCGCCCGAAGGCCCGCAAATATCCGCTCGACGTAATATTCGCTCAGCTGCGTGCCCACCTTAAATTGATTCATAATCTTAAGCTCGCCTATTTTTGAGCCCGCCGACACCTGCTGCCCGATGATGAGGTTCAGATGCCCCAGCTGACCGTCCGCAGGGGCGCGCACGACAAGCCCTTCGGTGCGTCGCTCGGCTGCGAGCAGACGGCGATGGGCAGCCTCGCGGTCGGCGACAATCATCTGCCGTCTGAGGATGGTGGCTGCCGAGTCGTGCCCGAGGCTCTGCATCTGAAGCATCAGTTTCTTGTGCAGATGCTCATTCTCGGCCTCGACAATATCAAGCTCGGCGCGGCTTTTTATGCCCATCGAGTACTCCTCGCGGCTCTGTGCGAGCTTGCGCCGAAGCAGCGCTATCTGATACCTCTGCTCCAGCGTCTGCAAGCGCAGGTCGATGCTCTTTTGCTCCATCTGAATCTCCTGCTCGTGCAGATTGCGTCTGTTCTTGTGCCACTGCTCGCGCTCCTCGTCGATGGAGCGCATAAGCTCGGGGTTACCCAGCACAAGGATAGTGTCGCCACGGTGCAGCATTGCCCCCTCGTCGCAGGCTATCCGCTCGACGAAGCCACTCTCTGTGGCGTTCAGTTGCACAGTCATTATGGGCTGCACAATTCCCTCGGCCTCGACAAATTCCATAAAGGGCGCCTCGCAGACCTCGGCAATGCGCACCCGCTCGTGCGAGAGGCTGCGCCGCGGGGGCATAATGATGAGCACAGCCGTGTAGATGAGTATTGCGGCAAGGCTGCTGCCTGCGACAATATGAATGAGGTACTTTTGATACCACGGACGCGGTGGTCGTTTAATGTCCATAATTTTCCGATTTTTATATATTATTTATTTTGACACATTTTTTCTTATGACTTTTCGTGCCGAAGAAAGAAAGCAAATTCTTATTCCATCGGTAACTGCTCGGAGATTTCGCATTGCGTGTAAAAATCGTATCCCGTGATACTGCGCAGCGTGTAGTAAAGGCTCCAATAGGTGCTCAGCGCATAAAGGTAGGCACGTTGCGAGGAATTTTGCTCGGCAATGGCGTCGTTGAGGTCGAGCAGTGTATTCTGCCCCATTATATAGAGGCGCATTGCCACAGAGTGTCGGTGTCGGGAGCGCTCGTCGGTGAGGCGGGCGATGCGCACTTTCCGCGCCTGCATATTGAATTGCGCGACGAGCTTCTGCACATTCTGTCTAAAGTCGTCCAGCCCCTGCTGCGCCTGAATATCGACAAGCTGTTGTTGCGAGCGTGCCACCCGCACCTTGCCGCGTGAGCGCCCCCAATCGAGAATGGGCAGCGTTATTGAGAGGCTGCCATACTCCTGTGTCATCGGACGCTTATAGGCATCGGGCAGAGTGTTTCCCGTCTGCGAAAGGCCGAATTGCAGATAAATATCGGCCTTGAGGCCGGCAGCGGCCTTAGCGCCGGCAAGATTGCTGCGCGCCTCCTGACGTATGCGCTCGAAATAGACGGGCTCGGGGCTGTTGAGCATCGCCTTTTTAAGAGCCTCGGACAGAGGGACGGTAAACTCGGGGACACTGTCGGGCATTAAAAGGCTTATGCAGGCATCCTGCCCCACCCCCAAGAAAGAGCGGAAACTCTGCAACGCCTCTTCGTGCGCAATGAGCGCATCCATTGCGTTTGTCTCCTCGGCCAGACGACGAATTTCGAGCTGCAACATCTCATTCTCGGTGATTGTACCCAGCCGGTAGCGCCCCTCGGCCATACGATAAAGCGTATCGGCGTTGGCGTAATTGCTGCGAGCCATACGCAGATTACTCTCGGCCGTCGCAAGATTAAAAAAGTAGCTGCACGTCCGGGCCGAGACAAGCTCCACCGCCTCGGCGTAACTCTTTTTTGCCTCGGCGTATCGCAGCGGCTCAATGCGTCGCTCCCATTTAAGGCTGTTGTACCCGAAGAGGCTCTGCGTGTAGCCCACGCTCACGGGAATTGTGCTGAACATATTCATTTTTTTCTCCATCTCGCGCAGATAGCCGGCCGCGCTCTTGATAAAGAAAGTACCGCCCGTAAGCGGGATATTCTGATTGATACTCAACGAGACGTCGCCCCCAAATTGGCTCTGACTGAGGAAGAGCGACGTTCCGTCGCCCTGCGTAATTTTATTTATCTCGTTGTTAATATATGGCGCCGATGTCAGAGTGAGCGACGGCAGGTAATTGGCACGATAGTACCTGTAATTCCAATATTGCGCCAAAAAAGTATGACGCGCACTGCGCGCCGAGGGCGACTGCTTCAAGGCCATATTTATAGCCTCGGGCAACGAGAGCAGCAGCGTATCGCCCCCTTGCGCCTCGACGGCAAGAGTAACGAAAAGCATCGCAGTCACAATTCCGCCTTTTAAAAAAACACATTTTTTTAGTATAAAAGCCATCATAAACGGTTAAATTAAGCAAAGAGGCGACGCGCCTCCAAAAAGATAAATACAAAAAGCGTGCCAAAAAGATAAACAATTAAATATCAAACAAATAGAACGAAGAAACAAATTCCCGCAGAGTGCGAAAAAGCACACCCGATGTGCATTTTCGCACACTCGCACACACCATACGAGAAAAAACGTCGCAAAGCCACAAAAGCCAACATTTACACTCCAAAGAAACTTATTTATGGAAAAGACATTCCACAAACATTGTATATAATTATCATTTTATTATTTTTGCAAAAAGAATAAATTATCGGCAAACAAAGCCGTAATATTTTATATCACAAGAATGCGTATAAAAAAGAATATGGCAAACGAACAAGATAAAAGTTGTTACAGGGTTGGACGAACCAGATTATCAATCACCAACGAAGATGCAGCCGTTCGCTTCATTATCGACTCTACGCACAACGGTCGAAGCGGTTATATATGCATTTCAAATATGCGCACCGTATCCATTGCCAACAGCGATAAAGAGTATCACAAAATAATGGAAAACTCTTTAATGAACACCCCCGATGGCACCCCACTTGTTTGGTGCGGCCATTGGTGGGGTCTTAAAAAAGTTGGTCGCGCTTGCGGCCCCCACATATTCTCTCGCGTATTAAAAGAGAAAGATAACGCATTAAGACACTTTTTCTTGGGCGACACCGATAAAACCTTGTCAGCCCTCAGAAAAAAGGTAACAGAGGAGTACGGCGCACACGTCGTCGGAACATACTCTCCGCCTTTCAAGCCCATCGAGAAGTACGACATAGCCTCAATGGCAAAATTGATAAATGATAGTGGTGCCACAATAGTATGGACGTCGTTGCGTGCCCCCAAGCAAGACTTTTTGGGTGCCCTACTTGCTCAACATTTGAACAAAGGCATTATAGTTGTAGGAGTAGGCGCAGCATTCCGCTGCGAGATTGGTGAGATAAAACAACCCGACGGATTATTACAAAAAATAGGGCTGGCCGGCATATCATTCATAATAAAAAGAGACAACAGTTCTTGGTGGGAAGAGGTAAAATGGTACGCAGGCGCCATTTTAAGTCTGATAAAATATTTTTTCACAATAAAATGGAAAAGATTACGAGGTGTGAAACATTATGAATGAGCAAGCATAAAAACAATCAATATTCAGAAGCTGTTTAAATTTCTAAAGATATTTTTTTGTATATTGGAAGTCGTTATTTCGTGGTTTTTTATGTTCAAAAATGACTGTTTTCTTCTTTTTCTCGGTTACGTAGCCCGCTACGCGCCCTACAAAAAATAATAAAACA
>JAFQVS010000077.1 GCA_017407905.1 Bacteroidaceae bacterium
AAGTGAGAAATTGCTTATTGATTCTTGTTCACAGCAAATTTCTACAGAGCCAAAAACCGCTCCTCTTTTTGGGAATACAGAGGAGCTCCCCAACGGGGTGAGGAGTTAAAATAACCACAAATAACATTGTTTTTGATGCACAATCGAATTCCTCAGACGCTGCGCGCCAGCTCCTCTTTGTCGAAAGAGGAGCAATAATAATGCTTTTAACTATTTAAACACACACAGAAAACACCGCTCCTCTTTTTTGTAATAAAGAGGAACTCCCGATAGGGTGAGGAGTTAAAATATCCACGAACAACATTTATTTTGACGCACTATCGAACTCCTCAGACGCTGCGCGCCAGCTCCTCTTTGTCGAAAGAGGAGCGGCAATAACGGCTTTTTAAAACTCACAAAAACACCGCTCCTCTTTTTTGTAATAAATAAAATCCGACTGCTCAAAATTCAAGAGCAGTCGGATTTTATTTATCCTTTCGCGCAGGGAGGGTATTTACGATGCAAGAATCTCCTGTGCACGAACTGCGTCGCGGTCGAGTGGCTTATCGTCCTTGATAGCCTTTGTGAAGGGGATATAAACCACCTCGTTGTTGCGTGAGCCAATCATTACATTGCGCTGACCTTCGAGTAGTGCGTCGATGGCTGCAACGCCCAAGCGGCTGGCCAAGATACGGTCGTTGGCCGTGGGGCTTCCGCCACGCTGCAAATATCCGAGGATTGAGACGCGTACGTCGAGCTCGGGGAAGCGCTCGCGCATACCCTCGGCAACCTCCATAATATTGTAGTCCTTCTCGCGGCCCTCGGCAAAGAGCACGATGCTGCTGCTCTTGGTGCGGCGCAGGCCGTTGGCTATGAATTTGTTTATTGTCTCAAACTCGGGGTCAATCTCGGGCAGCACGCACGCCTCGGCTCCTGTTGCGATTGTTCCGTTGAGGGCGAGGAAGCCTGCGTCGCGTCCCATTACCTCGACGATGAAAAGGCGCTCGTGCGACGATGCTGTGTCGCGTATCTTATCGACACACTCCATAATGGTGTTCAGGGCTGTGTCGTAACCGATTGTTACGTCGGTGCCATAGAGGTCGTTGTCGATTGTTCCGGGAAGGGCGATGCAGGGAATATCATACTCGCGTGCAAGATTGTAGGCGCCTGTTATGGAGCCGTCGCCGCCGATTACCACAAGGGCGTCAATCTCTTGTTGCTTGAGCATTTCGTAGGCCTGAGCGCGCCCCTCCTCGGTCTTAAACTCGGGGCAGCGGCTGGTCTTTAGGATTGTTCCGCCACGCTGTATAATGTTGCTTACATCCTCGGTCTTAAACTCTTTAATCTCGCCTGTTATAAGGCCTTTGTAGCCGCGATAGATTCCTTTCACGCGTATGCCGTGATAGATACAGGCGCGGGTTACGGCGCGTATGGCTGCGTTCATTCCGGGTGCGTCGCCTCCTGAGGTGAGCACGCCCACACAATTGATTCTGTTCTTCATATTGTTTTGTTTTTATAATTTAATATTGCTTGTTTACAATCTTCCATCAGCCATTTTGGGGTGGATGTTGCCCCGCATATTCCTATGCTGCCGACATTATCGGTGAGCGAGAGGTCTATTTCGAGCGGACCCTCGATGTGGTGCGAGTTTGGGTTCATACGGCGGCACTCGTCGAAGAGGATTTTTCCGTTCGAGCTTTTGCGTCCGCTGACGAAGAATATCAGTTCGTGCGACTTTGCAAACTCGCCTATTCCTGTCATACGGTTGGCCACGCGACGACACACGGTATCGACAAATTCTATCTTTTGCCGGGGTGCGACGTGCTCTTTTACCGCCTCGACTATCTGTTTGTAGCCTTCGAGCGATTTTGTCGTCTGCGAGTATATGTAGGTGTCTTTGTCGGTGGCGACGCACGACATTTGCTCGGTGTTTTCTATTACTATTGCCTCGCCGCGTGTCTGCCCCACAAGACCCAGCACCTCGGCGTGTCCCGCCTGCCCGTATATTATTATCTGACGGTTGTCGGCGGCACTCTCGGCCCATTTTTTGTGTATGCGCTGTTGCAGTTTCAGCACCACGGGGCACGTTGCGTCGATAAGGCGCAGATTATTGCGTCGGGCTGTTTCGTATGTTTCGGGCGGCTCGCCGTGGGCGCGCAGAAGCACTTTTGCATCGTGCAGGGTGGCAAATGTAGCGTGGTCTATTGTAATGAGCCCCAAGCGTTTGAGGCGCTCGCACTCCTTGCCATTGTGCACAATGTCGCCCAAGCAATAGAGCGTCTCGCCCTTGCTCAGTTCCTCCTCGGCTTTTTGTATTGCGGTGGTTACTCCGAAGCAGAATCCCGACTGTTCGTCAATCTCTATTTTAAGCATCTTATCCATTGGTAATCTCTTTGAATCGCTCTATGAGCCACTGCTCTTGCTCGGCGCGCGTCATATTGCTGTTGTCGAGCAGCAGTGCATCGTCGGCCTTGCGCAGAGGGCTTACCTCGCGCGTCTGGTCAATATGGTCGCGCTGCTGCACATTTTCGAGAATCTCGGCATAGTCGGCACTATCGCCGCGAGCGATTATCTCGTCGTAACGACGCTGTGCACGCACCTCGGCCGAGGCTGTTACGAATATCTTCATTTCGGCGTCGGGAAAGACGGTGGTGCCAATGTCGCGTCCGTCCATAACAATGCCTTTGGCCTGCCCCATTCGACGCTGCTGCTCAATCATATCGGCGCGCACAAAATCGAGTGCAGCCACCTTGCTGACGATGCGCGATACTTCGAGTGAGCGTATCTCTTTCTCGACATTCACTCCGTTGAGCAGTGTTACCGAGTTTTTTGTAACGGGGTCGGCCTCGAATGCAATCTTAATCTCGTCCATTCTTGCGCGCAAGGCCTCGACGTCAATACTGCCGTCGGCAAATAGCCCCTGCTGCAAGCAGAAGAGCGAGACTGCGCGGTACATTGCGCCGCTGTCGAAATAGAGGTAACCGATACTGCGTGCCAATGACTTTGCCATTGTGCTTTTTCCACACGACGAGAAGCCGTCGATTGCAATTATTATCTTTTTCATAGTCGATATTTTACTTATTTTACAGTGTGTATGATGCGGCGAACATAAGCGAGCCCGATGATACGTGCAGCTTGCTGTACGAGACGCCTATTTTAAATTTCTTCAGTGTGAGGCCCGCGCCAAAGGTCAGGCCGTCCCATTTTGTGCCCTCGGACGATAGTTCTTCGGCTATTCGATAATTGTAGCCCAATGAGGCATAGAAATTACTGCCTATAAGGAGGTCGGCGCCGAAGATTGCGTGCTTTAGCAGAATATCGCCCACGCTATCCTCGCTGCCGTCGGGATTATAAAAATCGTCCTTGCTCCATTTGTGCAGATTGACGAGCGTCAGCGACAGACGCAGAGGGGCGTGCGCCAAACGCTTCGTAAGGCCCAGCTGAACATCGAAAGGCATACTCTCGTGCTTATCCTCGAAGGCCTTTACCTGCCCACCCAAATTGCGCAACACAAATGAGGCCGAAAATTCGCTATCGGGATTATAATAATTCACTCCGAGGTCAACGCCGAGGGCCACCGACGAGTAGCTCTCGTATTTCGAGTAGATGAATTTTCCCGTAACACCACCGCTCCAGCTGTCGCTCAGAAGGTAATTATAGAGGAAAGAGAGCTCAATATCTTTGGCGCCGAAGCTGCCCGTCGCGATATTATCGTCAGTGTAGCCGTCGAACGAGCCATAGTCGATGTATCGCGCCGCAAGGGCCGCTGCCGAGCGCTCGCCGAACATACGATTAAAGGCAGCACCAGCCACTTTACTATCGCTCATATAAGACATATAACTGAGGCTCAGCGTCTTATCCGAGACGTTGGCAAGCAGCGCCGGATTGTGCATAGCAAGCATAATATCATCGTCGGGGAGCGAGATATTGGCCCCTCCCACCGCTGCCGCGTGCGACGAATAGGGCAAGCGCAGAATATTAAATGCGGTGCCTCCATCCTGCGCCCATAGAGCCATTGGCACAGCAAGCAGTAATAAAATCAATATTTTTTTTATCAACATATACAATTCTTGTGTCTGTTATGCTTCGCTCGGGCGAAGATAATGCTTTTTTCTTTTTTATCCGCGAAAAGAGCCGCCTAATTACTAACAAATAAAAGTATCGACACTCTTTGCCAAAGAAAAACGTAAAAGCACACCTTTATAGTGTGTCGGGAGTGCAAAATATTATCAACGCCGCAAAAAAAGAGAGAATATGTGGCCGCATTGAAAAATATTATATATTTTTGCTCTTAAATTAAGAAGTTGTTTGAATTTATCTCCTTTTGCCTTGCGTGCAATGCAATAAACTTTTAAAAAAAAATAAATTAAAACAATTTCTACGAATATGAAGGCTGCTCACGAAAATAGCGGCCTCCTTATTTTTTGCAAGAATTATAAACACAAGCCTTTCTCGTCGGCCGATGAAAAAGGCACATTAAACAGGGATAATTATGTACAGCTGGGAACAAATTCGTGAGAAAGTAAATGAGTTTATCGCCAATCTCGAAATTGAGCGTGAGCCCAAAGAACTTTATCGTCCAATAACATACACACTCTCGCAGAGCGGTAAGCGCGTGCGTCCGGTACTGTGCCTTATGGCCTACAATATGTACAAAGAGGACGTCGAGAGCGCCCTCTGTCAGGCGGTGGCAATGGAGACCTACCACAATTACACCCTCATACACGACGACGTGATGGACCGCGCCGACATTCGCCGCGGAAAGCCCACGGTGGCAGCAAAATGGGGCGACAATGCAGCCATCCTCTCGGGCGACACAATGCTGGTGCTTGCCTACGAGCTTATGACAAAATCGCCCGACGAGAAACTGCGCCCGATGCTCGAACTCTTCACCGCCACGGCCAAAGAGATTGGCGAGGGACAGCAGTATGATATGGAATTTGAGACACGCGAGAATGTTACCGAGCAAGAGTACATAGAAATGATACGTCTAAAGACCTCGGTACTTATGGCCGCCTGTATGAAAATGGGCGGTATTATGGCCGGCGCCGACGAGGATGACCAAAAGAATCTGTACGCATACGGCGAGACGATGGGCCTTGCCTTCCAGCTTCAGGACGACCTGCTCGACGTCTATGGCGACACGTCGGTCTTTGGCAAAAAGATAGGCGGCGACATTGTGTGCAACAAAAAGACCTTCCTGCTGATAAAGGCATTGGAGCTTGCATCGCCCACACTGCGCAGCGAGCTAAAAGAGTGGATGAGCAAGGAGCAATTCGACGAAAAAGAGAAGATAGCACGCTTCACGGCCATTTACAACGAGCTGGGCGTGCGCACACTATGCGAGGCCAAGATTAACGAGCTTTTCGCAAAGTGCGACGAATATATAGAGAAGATTGCCCTCCCCGCCGAGCGCAAGAGCAACCTCAAGAGCTTCGTCGATTCACTCTTGAACCGCAATCTTTAAAGAGAGAAGATGCCCTATCGCCGCCTGCCCAAGACCGACCGTGCGCGCATACGCAGCCTCGGCAGTGCCATTGCCGCAAGCACGCAAAATGGCATCTACACGAATGTGCTCCCGCACGACCTTTACCACAGAGCCAAGAATTTCTTGGACGCATTCTCGCGCGAGGTATCGGCCTACGAGCGTTGCTCGGCCGAGCAGTCGTCGAAGCGTCAGAGCGATAAATACGAGGCTGCGCTCAAGCAGGCACGAATGTACGTCTCGCACTTTATTCAGGTGCTGAGCCTCGGCATTATCCGCGGCGAGATTCAACGCAGCAAAAGAGCCTACTACGGCCTGCCCGAGGAGCAGGACAGCGTGCCGCCGCTTACCTCGGAGACGGCCCTCTTGCAATGGGGCGAGAATATAAAAGAGGGCGAGCGGCGACGCACCGCCGAGGGCGGCATCCCAATCTACAACCCCACGATGGGACGCGTGGCTGTTGTGTTCGACCTTTTCAAAGAGATGCACAGCCACCGACGGATGTTGCAACAACGCACCGTCGAGGCGCAGGAGAATATCGCCGCAATGCGTCCCGAGGGCGATGCCATTATCCTTGAAATATGGAACACGGTCGAGGCACATTTTGCCACCCTCGCACAAGAGAAACGACTAAAAAAGTGTGCACAATACGGCGTAATATATTACACGCGCACCGACCGCACAAAAAAGAGCGAAAAGAATGACTGAATATATCGACACCCACACTCACCTGTTTGTACAAGAGTTTGACGACGACCGCGACGCAGCCGTCGAACGTGCCATCGAGGCGGGCGTCAGGCGCCTGTGCCTCCCCTCAATCGACGCATCGAGCATAGAGCCCATAATGGCAATGTGCGACAGACACCCCGGCGTCTGCTACCCAATGATAGGGCTGCACCCCACCGACGTTGCCGACGACTATCGCCTGCAATTACGGCAGATGCACAGCCTTTTGAAAGAGAGCAACCGATTCATAGCCATCGGCGAGGTGGGGCTCGACTTTTATTGGGACGACACACGAAAAGAGCAACAGATTGAGGCCTTCGAGACACAGATTCAGTGGGCAGCATCGACGGGGCTTCCGCTGGTAATACACTCGCGCAGCTCCTTCGAGAGCCTCCGCGACATTATGGAGAAACACCGCGGGGAGCAGTTGACAGGTATTTTCCACTGCTTCTCGGGCACCCCCGACGAGGCGCGCACGCTGCTCGGCTTCCCCGGCTTTATGCTGGGAATAGGCGGCACACTCACCTACAAGAAAAGCCTCCTGCCACAGACACTCGCCGAGGCCGTCCCCCTCGACCGCATTGTGCTCGAGACCGACTCGCCCTATCTTGCCCCCGTCCCCAAGCGCGGACGACGCAACGAGAGCGCCTATATTCCGCACATTGCTGCCCATCTTGCGACAATATACAATTGCAGCGTCGAACATATTGCACACACAACAACAGCCAATGCACTGAAGATATTTCCCAAAATAAAACAATTATGAACATCGACAAAATAGATATTTTTGAAAAATCGCAGCACCCAATCGTGGGTGCAGGCCCTTGCAGCGCCGAGAGCGAGGAGCAGGTGATGCACATTGCACGCGCCCTCGCGAGCCGCGGAGTAACATTCTTCCGCGCAGGAATATGGAAGCCCCGCACAAAGCCCGGCAGCTTCGAGGGGGTAGGAAAAGAGGGGCTGCCGTGGCTCAAACGCGTACGCGAGGAGCTGTCGATGCCCGTAGCCACCGAGGTTGCCACCCCCGAGCACATCGAGCAGAGCCTTGCGGCAGGCATCGACATTCTGTGGATAGGCGCACGCACCACCGCCAACCCCTTTGCCGTGCAAGAGATTGCCGACGCACTGCGCGGCGTCGATATTCCCGTGCTTGTTAAAAACCCCGTCAACCCCGACCTTGAGCTGTGGATAGGCGCCCTTGAGCGTCTGAATAACGCCGGCGTTACACGCTTGGGCTGCATACACCGCGGATTCTCGTCGTATGGCGAGAAAATATTCCGCAACGCGCCTCAATGGCAGCTGCCCCTCGAGCTCAAACGCCGCCTGCCGCAGCTGCCCCTGCTGTGCGACCCCAGCCACATTGCGGGCAAGCGCGAGCTTCTGGCACTGCTCTCGCAAGAGGCAATGGACCTTAATTTCGACGGCCTGATGATTGAGACGCACCACTGTCCCGAGTGTGCCCTGAGCGACAATCGTCAGCAGGTGGTGCCCGAGGAGCTTTTCATCATCCTCGACCGCCTTGTACACCGCACGTCCGATGGCGAGGGGGGCGAAATTTCGCGCTACCGCGCACTGCTCGACGAGATTGACGGCGAGCTTATGCGCCTCATCGCCAAGCGTATGCAGATAGCCCGTGAGATAGGCGAGGTGAAGCGCGAGAGAGGGCTCAGAGTGTTCCAGCCGTTCCGATACAACGAGACGATGGAGCGGTTCGCCACAAACAGTGCCCTGCACAGCCTCGACGTCGAGGCGATGAAGGATATTTTCGAGGTCATCCACTCCGAGAGCATCCGTCAGCAGCTGAGGATTGTGAACGATATTTAACAACAGTAACATACAGCGCAGCGGGTGAGATTCTTATCGTGAATCTCACCCGCTGCATAGTATATACCATCAGTCTTCGATTATTTCAGACGGAATACAATCGGAAGCGTAAACTCCACCGCAACAGCCTTACCGTCCTGCCTGCCGGGATTCCATTTGGGCATACTCTTAACAACGCGAACAGCCTCTTTGTCCAGATAGACGTCGCCCGAGCTTCTTTGCACCTCAACATCTCTGATAACCCCATCGGAGCCTACAATAAAATGGACAAACGTCTTACCTTGTATCTTATTTTTCTTGCAAACTCCGGGATAATTCATATTATCCCTTAGATATTTCATAAGCGCCTGCATACCACCGGGAAATTCAGGCTGCTGCTCTACAACCTGATATACTACCTCACCGGATTTTGCATCAATATCTTCGGGGGTCAGGATTTTATCTCCGCATTGTATTGTTTTTAAGTTATCGCAACCCTTGATTGCCCCAGACGATAATTGTACACCCTCGGGAATTACAATACTTACAAGGCCGGTACAGTGGCTAAATGCGCCGGTACCGATACTCGTTACCCCTTCGGGTACTACAATGCTTGTGATGCTACTGCAACCGTAAAACGCAAAATCGGCTATTTCAGTTATATCATCGGGAATAACAACCTCGGTCAATATTTTATCTTTTAAATACAAATTCACCGTTTGAAGCAATGGGCTTCCTAATAAAGCAAAATCTATATTACACCACGCCGAGAGGTTGTCGATATAAACGGCATCAAGAGATAGGCAGCCGCCAAAAGCAGTTTCTCCTATTTCTTTTACGCTGGCTGGGATTCTTATGTCGGTTAGGGCCGAACAATTAGAAAAAGCATTATTATCAATGTTTATTACACCTTCCGAAACAACAACGCTTGTAACCTCGCTGCAACCTTCAAATGCACTATCACCAATGCCAACCACATTGTAGCTCTTTTTCTTACGAGTAACTGTCGAGGGGATTGTTACTGCTCCGCGGTATCGTTTATCGGGCTTTGAGAGGGCATCTTTATGATGGGTAACCTCGACTGTCTTATCTTCGGCCGAGATGATATTGTAATAGATACCATCGACCTTAAAGTCTTGTGCGCTCAACAAAATGCTGTTCAGCAGAAACAGCAATGAAAAGGTTTTCTTTAATGTGATTCGTCTCATAATATTTTATTTTGTTATTCATCAAATAGTAGAAGGTTGCGAGAGGGAGAGGGCGGCAATCACCTCGTCGAGCCGTTTATCGTGCGGCTCCTCGGGTAGCGAACGTAGCAGTTGCACACTGTGGCAAATGCCTATCGTGCGGGCGCGGAAGCCGCTGCGCGAAAGGTATTTATCGTAATATCCCTTGCCGCGTCCCAAGCGCCCTCCGTCGGGGGTAAAGGCAACGCCCGGAAGAATCATCACGTCAATCTCGGCGGGGGCGACGGGCTCCGAGCCGCACGGTTCGCTTATTCCCATAAAGCCGCGCTGCATCGCCTCGGGGGCGTAGGGGTAAAAGTCCATACTATCGCCGTTTATTCGGGGAAGCACAATGCGTGCCTCGCGCGAGAGTGTCTGCAAGAGCGTCGAGGTGTCAATCTCGTCGGGCAGCGAGGCGAAAAGGGCCACCGTGCGGGCGCTCTTTATCGCAGGATGGCGCAGGACGAGCATCGACACTTGCCGGGCCTCGGCGCGCTTTTCATCGGCGGACATTGCAGCAAGGGCCGCGCGCACCGTTTTTCGTATCTCCTTTTTTGTGCTCATTGAGGGTTACATTTTATCGAAAATATCGAGTAGCTTGGCTGCCGCGGCAAATGAGGTTATGCGCCCCTCTTGAACGTCGCGCTCGTACAAGGGCAGCAGCTCTTCGATGACCCGGGCATTGTAGAAGCGCGAGCGCAACTGCTCGTTGATTGTCTCGTACATCCAATATTTTGCCTGACTGTGTCGGCGGGCGTCGAAGCTGCCGCGGGCCTTTGCTGCGGCAATATAGCCGTATATCATCTCCCACACCTCTTTTATTCCTATATTATAAAAGCCCGAGTAGGTGAGTACCTGCGGGCGTATTCCGCTTGCGGGCATCGGGAAGAGTTGCAGGGCGTTGCGATAGTGTGCCGCTGCACGCTTGGCCTCTTCGACGTTGGCGCCGTCGGCCTTGTTTATTACAATGCCGTCGGCCATTTCCATTATGCCGCGTTTAATGCCCTGAAGCTCGTCGCCTGCGCCAGCTATTTGCAAAAGGAGAAAAAAATCGACCATTGAGCAGACGGCAGTCTCGCTCTGCCCCACTCCGACCGTCTCGACAAAGATTGTGTCGTAACCGGCTGCCTCGCACAAGATTATCGTCTCGCGTGTCTTGCGTGCGACGCCGCCCAACGAGCCGGCCGAGGCGCTGGGGCGTATAAAAGCATCGGGGTGAGCCGAGAGGCGCTCCATTCGTGTCTTATCGCCCAAGATACTGCCCTTGCTACGCTCGCTGCTGGGGTCAACGGCAAGCACGGCCAATTTTCCGCCACGCTCGGAAAGAATGTGCATTCCAAAGGCGTCGATGGAGGTACTTTTACCCGCGCCGGGAACGCCTGTGATGCCCACGCGCACCGAGCGTCCCGAGTGTGGCAGGCACCGCTCGACCACCTCCTGAGCAATAGCCTGATGCTGCGGCAATAGGCTCTCGACAAGCGTTACTGCGCGCGATAGTATAGTAACGTCGCCCCGCAACACACCATCGACATAATCGTCGGCGGTGAGCTGCGCAGCGCGGCGACGCTTCATCTGCCGAAGGTAGGGATTTATGGAGTTTAGTTTCTCTACTCCGTCGTTCACTTTCAGCCCCTTATAGGCTTTGTCATTCTCGGGATGTTCCATAGTATAATTCTTTATGGCAAATTTAGCAACAAGCGAGCGAAAAACACAAAGTTTAGTTTGTTATTTTTTATCGTGGGGCCACTTTCTTGGCTACTCGCGGCGAAATTACAGCAACCAACGAGCGAGAAATATATAATTCTTCAAAGCGAGTGCAGCGTATTGAGCTGTTTACAGCGAATATACAAACAAACGAGCGGAAAATATGAAGTTTACTTCAATATTTTACAAAGCGAGTGCAGTGTATTTTAGGGCTCAGTAGCAAAAAGGTATGGTCGAGATAATTCTATCTATCACCTTCACGGAATATTTCTGCGGCTATTCTCTCTTTCGCGTTATATTTTATAACTTACTTTTTTGGGAAAAAAGTAAGCAAAAAACCTGCACCTAAAGAAATTGTCGCGGGGCCTCCTTTGCTCGTGAGGCAACAGTGCGCTCACTCGGTCGGAGGCCCAGCTTGTCATTTCGGTTTACGATTGTTTTAAGGGTGCTACGGAATTATAATCGACAATGCTTGCAGCAATTAGTCGCGCGAAAGTGCAGGCGCAGCTTGCAGCGCGCGGGATGCGAAT
>JAFQVS010000078.1 GCA_017407905.1 Bacteroidaceae bacterium
CCGTCTTGATTGATTCAGAAATTCAGGCGATTGATAGCGTCGGGGATCCACCTCTTCCCATCCCGAACAGAGAAGTTAAGCCCGACAGCGCCGATGGTACTGCATTAAGTTGTGGGAGAGTAGGTCATCGCCACTTTTTTTACGAAGAGCTTTAGTTATTACTAAGGCTCTTTTTTTGTTTATGCGTGGTTGTTAATCCCCCTCGTTCAGCTTGGGCCGATGGTACTGCCGTTAAGGGCTCAGTAGCAAAAAGGTGTGGTCGAGATTACTCTATTTATCACCCTCTCGGAATACTTATGCGGCTATTCTCTCTTTCATTTTATACTTTGGGTCTTACTTTTTTTCGGAAAAACTGCCGTTAAGCCGCGGGGAGAGGGCTCATCTGTAAAGCTCCGTAGGGCTAAGCAAAAAGTTTTAGGGTTGAAATTCAGCCTCTTTTACGGAAAAATGTACGACGTGTTTTTTTATTTTTAAAGAAGGTTTTTAGAAATTTAAGCAGCTTTATAATATTCCTTGTTTTTTTGCGTTTATAAGCAGTAGGAATATCAGTGTGTTTTATGCAGTGGTTCAAGAATTTTAATAATGTAAAATATCTGCTTATTGCGGTTGCTGCGGTTATTGCTGCTGCGTCGCTCTATGTGTCGCACTCGCTTACGTCCGACCTTAAAAAGGAGGAATTAAATAAAATGCAGGTGTGGGCCGAGGCGATGCGCTCGCTCAATAGTGCCGATGAGAATACCGACCTTAATCTTGTGCTTGCCGTGCTCAGCGGCAATGATATTATCCCGGTGGTGGTGCTCGATAGCAAGGGGGCAATAAACAATCATCGTAATATCGAGATTGCCGAGGGTGAGGATTCGCTTACTGTGCTTTTGCAGATGGTGGCCGAGATGCGTGCAGGAGACCATATTATTCGCATTGATATGGACGGCGAGGATTATTTCGAGGTGTGCTACGACGATTCTCTGCTGTTGCAACGTCTATCGTATTATCCGTACGTGCAGCTGCTTGTGGTGCTTCTGTTCTTCCTTATCTGCCTTGTGGCGATTGTCAGCTCGAAGCGTGCCGAGCAGAATAAAGTGTGGGTGGGCCTCTCGAAGGAGACGGCGCATCAGCTGGGCACGCCAATATCGTCGCTTATGGCGTGGAGCGAGGTTCTGCGCGATAAATATCCCGACGAGGAGCTTCTGCGCGAGATGGGCAAGGATGTGAGCCGCTTGCAGACGGTGGCCGAGAGGTTCTCGAAGATAGGCTCGAAACCCGAGCCTACGTCCGAGGAACTGCTCGACCTGCTCGACCGTGTGGTCGATTATTTCCGTCGTCGCACGTCGAATAAGGTGCAGTTTGTGTGTAATTTTCCCAAGCGTCCGCTGCTTGTGCGTATGAACGCGCCGCTCATTGAGTGGGTGTTCGAGAATCTGTGCAAGAATGCCATTGATGCTATGGACGGCGTGGGGACAATAACTTTCACCGTTACGCAGGATGATAATTGTGCCTACATTGAGGTTGCCGACACGGGTAAGGGCATTGCAAAGTCGTACTTTAAGACTGTGTTCGAGCCGGGATACACGACTAAAAAACGTGGCTGGGGACTGGGCCTTTCGCTTGCCAAGCGCATTATGGAGCAGTATCACCGCGGGCGTATCTTTGTAAAGTCGTCCGAGCAGGGAAAGGGAACCACTTTCCGCGTCGAGCTTAGGAAATAATAGTGTCTCGTCGAGAGTATTTTTGCACTTCAGGGCCTTAATGGGGCGTCTGACGGGGCGCGATTCTCTGTTTTTAGCCAAAATTTACGCTTTCGAGTTAATATTTTGCTGTTTTAAGAGTGTGGAACGGAATTTTATTTGTATCTTTGTGGGCAAATTCGGAAAATACTAAGGTTTTATACTGCTTTAGACAGACTTATTATAAATTAAAGTGTTGATTATAGGAGCGATGGGACGTTTTGATAAGTACAGAGTAGAGCTTAAAGGATTAAAAACCGATACTCTGAAAATGGAATTTGACCTTGATAATGGCTTTTTTGCCGATATTGAGGGCGAGGAGTTTCAGCGGGGAACGGTGAAAGCGAGTGTGGTGTTGCATAAGAAACGCGACATTTTCGATTTTACGTTTGTCATTGAGGGAACAGTGATTGTGCCCTGCGACAGATGCCTCGACGACCTTGAGGTTGAGGTTGCAACCGAGGAGACACTGCGCGTGCGCTTGGGCGATAGCTTCGCCGACGATGGCGACGTGGTTGTAGTGCCCGAGGCCGATGGCGAGATAAATATCGCGTGGTATTTGTACGAGTTTATAGTGCTTGCTCTCCCGATGAAGCGTGTACACGCTCCGGGAAAGTGCAACCACGAGATGACGGGAAAATTAAAAAAACACGGGGCGGCAATTGCCGACGACGAGCCTTCGGACGACGACGAGGCAAACGAGCCAATAGACCCCCGTTGGGAAAGTTTGAAGAATATACAAATAGATAATTAAAAAGTTAGAAAAATGGCACATCCTAAAAGAAGACAGTCAAAGACAAGAACTGCCAAGAGAAGAACTCACGATAAGGCAGTAGCTCCTACATTGGCAATTTGCCCCAACTGCGGCGAGTGGCACGTATATCACACCGTATGTGGTGCGTGCGGTTATTACAGAGGCAAGCTCGCTATCGAGAAAGAGGCAGCAGTCTGAAATAACACAGAGTAGGAGAGGCTGCGTCAATGGCGACAGCCGGTAAATTACGTAACAAAGGACGCACCCGCCCATAGTGGTTGTGCGTCCTTATTTATTAAAAAAGAACAATTTATGCACAAGGCAGGCTTTGTAAATATAGTGGGTAATCCCAACGTGGGAAAATCGACACTGATGAATTTGTTGGTGGGCGAGCGAATATCCATAGCCACATTCAAGGCGCAGACAACGCGCCACCGTATTATGGGAATATTGAACACCGACGAGGCGCAGATTGTCTTTTCGGACACCCCCGGAGTGCTGAAGCCCAACTATAAACTGCAAGAGGCAATGCTGCGCTTCTCGCGCTCGGCGCTGCGCGATGCCGACGTACTGCTGTACGTTACCGATATGGTCGAGAGCCCCGAGAAGAACAGCGATTTTATCGACGAGGTGCGCAAATTAGAGGTTCCCATCCTTGTGCTCATAAATAAAATTGACCTGAGCAATCAGGCCGAGCTTATAAAAAAGGTCGAGCAGTGGCACGAGATTATCCCCGAGGCCGAAATTCTGCCAATATCGGCGTTGGCAAAATTCAACGTCGATGCGGTGATGCGTCGCATAATGGAGCTTCTGCCCGAGTCGCCTCCCTATTTCGAGAAGGATGCACTCACCGACAAGCCTGCGCGTTTCTTTGTAACCGAGATTATCCGCGAGAAAATCCTTCTGCACTACGACAAGGAGATTCCTTACGTGTGCGAGGCGGCCGTGGAGCATTTCAAAGAGAAGGACGGCAGCATATACATCAAGGCGCTGATATTCGTCGAGCGCGACTCGCAAAAGGGAATAATCATCGGACACGAGGGAGCGGCTCTGAAGCGTGTGGCCACGGATGCCCGCCGCGAGCTTGAGAAATTTTTCGGAAAGAGAATATTCCTTGAGATATACGTAAAGGTCGATAAAGATTGGCGCAACAGCGACAAGCAACTGCGCAGATTCGGATACGACCAAAAAGATTGATAAGAAAACAGAACCACTTTTGTGTAACGATGGGAAATTTAGTAGCAATAGTTGGTCGGCCCAACGTGGGAAAATCGACCCTTTTCAACCGCCTCACCGAGACGCGTCAGGCGATAATATCAGACGAGGCAGGCACCACCCGCGACCGTCAGTATGGACGTTGTCAATGGTGCGGTAAGGAATTTTCACTTGTCGATACGGGTGGATGGGTGGTAAACTCGGACGACGTATTCGAGGAGGCCATACGCGAGCAGGTAACGCTGGCGATGGACGAGGCTGACGTTATTCTGTTTGTCGTTGATACGATGAACGGACTAACCGACCTTGACGATGAGATGGCCTCGATGCTGCGTCGCTCGAAAAAGCCTGTGCTTGTGGTTGCCAACAAGGTTGACACGTACGAGATGCAGTATAACGCCGCCGAATTTTACTCGTTGGGCCTGGGCGATATGTACTGTATATCGGCGGCCAACGGTAGCGGCACGGGCGACCTTCTGGACGTGATTGTGTCTAAATTTACAAAGGATGCCGAGGAAGCACCCGAGGATGATATTCCCCGCTTTGCGGTTGTGGGGCGTCCCAACGCCGGAAAAAGCTCCATTATCAACGTCTTTTTGGGCGAGGAGCGTAATATCGTAACAAATATTGCGGGAACGACGCGCGACTCCATCCTCACGCGTTACACAAAATTTGGATTCGACTTTTATCTTGTCGATACGGCCGGAATACGCAAAAAAAGCAAGGTGAGCGAGGATATTGAGTACTACTCGGTGCTGCGCTCGATACGCGCAATTGAGAACAGCGACGTTTGCATACTGATGATTGACGCCACGCGCGGCATTGAGTCGCAAGACCTTAACATCTTCTCAATTGTTCAGCGCAACCAAAAGGGCCTTGTTGTGGTGGTGAATAAGTGGGACCTTGTCGAGGATAAGAGCGAGAAGGTGATGAAATTTTTCGAGAATGCCATTCGCGAGCGTGTGGCTCCCTTTGTCGATTTTCCCATCATCTTCACCTCGGCGGTAACAAAGCAGCGTGTGTTTAAAGTGCTTGAGATGGCAAAAGAGGTCTATCTTAACTCAAAAACAAAAATCTCGACCGCGAAATTCAACGAGGAGATGCTGCCGCTCATCGAGGCCTATCCGCCCCCCTCGATTAAGGGTAAATATATAAAGATAAAATACTGTATGCAGTTGCCCGAGAAGCGCGTGCCGACGTTCCTTTTCTTTGCCAATCTGCCGCAGTATGTGCGCGAGCCTTACAAGCGCTTCCTTGAGAATAAAATCCGCGAGAAATGGAACTTCTCGGGCATACCAATAAATATTTTTATTCGTCAGAAATAGGCGTAGCTTTAGCGCAGCCAATTTTAAAGTGAGCCCCAAAGTTTAGATAAAAAACTTTGGGGCTCACTTTAATCTTTTTTAATCTTTTCATAATTATTCGTAGGCACGAAAAGTAAGAAGAATAAAATAGCAACGGGACAAGAATTTTTTTAAAAAACCTTCTCAGCATTTTTATCGGCAGTTCTTTATTGTTTAGTTTAATCTTTCTTGTGCTTTTTGTGCTCAAAAAGCACCAAAAAAGCTCGGCACGGAAAAACCTGTTGCAGGCCGCCTTTTGCTCGCGCCGCCGGTGGGGGCGTCGCTCGGTCGGCGGCGTGCTTGTTGCAGACGGCTTTTCGCCGAAGGCATCGGGGACAAAAGAACTCGCTTTTGAGGTTATTAACAGCCTCGCGGCCTTGCATCGCTCGGACAACTTTTGTCCTCTGCCCGCTGCCTCGGCGGCCGCTGCTGCGGTTTTTCATTGTGCCGTTTTTTATGAGATTTCCTTTGCTGCGGATTGTTCGTAGGTGTTGTTCATTGATGCGCACGAAGAGAAGAAATAACCGCTTCTCGGTACTATTCTCGGCCTTTTTCGGGCAATTAAAGATAGCTCTTCCGCGGCAACGCTCTTTTATCTTACGCGCGAGCAATTTTTCGCGCCGAGGGATTATTAAGTTAACGTAATGTGCCGTTTTTTATTAAAAAACATTAAAATTGTGCTATTGGCTTTAAAAAAACTAACATGATCGACCGTTTTTTTTAACTTTTTATCTAATATTGTGCAAAGAAACGGATAGTAAACAATGATGTTTCTTTACATCTCAAGCGGTTTTTTGATTTTTCAACTAAACAACAAATACAATGAGAAAATTATTAGCATTATTATTTGCGCTTTTTGCACTAACCTGTGTGCAGGCGCAAGAGGTGTCGGAGAGTGAAAATAAGTGTGGCGACAATCTTACTTGGTCGTACGATGAGGCCACGAGAGTGCTTACAATTGCAGGCGATGGGGCAATGTACGATTATCCTTCTAGTTTCGATACACCTTGGTCTGATGTTAGAACTAAAATTAAGGTTGTTAAATTTACCGGTAGCCCCACGAGGATTGGTAAGAATACGTTTTATAGTTGCTACGACCTTACAAACATCGAAATTCCGTCGAGTGTAAAGAGCATCGGTGATGGTGCGTTCAAAGGTTGCAACCTTACAAGCATAACGATTCCCGCGAGTGTAGATAGCATTGGTGTTGAAGCTTTTTATAGCTGCCGTTATATAGAGAGTGTTAATATTGCCGAGGGTGTAAAGAGTATCGGTGATGGTGCGTTCAAGTATTGCTCGGGCTTTACAAGCATAACGATTCCCGCGAGTGTAACAAGTTTCGGCGCAGGTGTATTTGAAAATTGCACTCTTCTTGAGAGCGTTAGTTTTGCTGAGGGTGCAACAATTATCGGTGAGGATGCGTTCAGTGGTTGCTCGGCCCTTACAAATGTCGAAATTCCGTCGAGTGTAAAGAGCATCGGAGGCTCTGCGTTCAACTATTGCAAGGCCCTTACAAATATCGAAATTCCGTCGAGTGTAAAGAGCATCGGCAATTATGCGTTCTATTATTGCACAGCCCTTACAAATGTCGAAATTTCCGAGGGTGTCGAGAGCATCGGCAACAATGCGTTCTTTAATTGCACGGGCCTTACAAGCATCAAAATTCCCGCGAGTGTCGATAGCATCGGCGAATATGCGTTCTATGCTTGCTCGGGCTTTACAAGCATCGAAATTTCCGAGGGTGTAACAAGTATCGGTCATGCTGCGTTCTATGGTTGCACGGGCCTTACAAGCATCACAATTCCCGCGAGTGTAACAAATGTTGGAAGAAATGTATTCGGCAATTGCAGCGGCCTTACAGATATTTACCCATCGGCAATCATTGGCAATGATATGTTCAATAGTTGCACGGGCCTTAAGAATATCAAAATTCCCGCGAGTGTCGATAGCATCGGCAATAGTGCGTTCGGCTATTGCACGGGTCTTGAAAGCGTCGAGATTTCCGAGGGTGTAACGAGTATTGGTAGTGGTGTGTTCATCGGTTGCAGTGCCCTTGCAAGCATTGTCGTTGATGAGGAAAATACAGTATATGATAGCCGCGACAATTGCAACGCAATAATCGAGACTGCCACAAATGCTCTTGTTGTGGGTTGCAACGCTACAACAATCCCCGCGAGTGTCGAGAGCATCGGCGACAATGCATTCAGCTATTGCAAAGGCCTTACAAGCATCGAAATTCCCGAGGGTTCAACGAGCATCGGCGACTATGCGTTCTCTAATTGCACAGGCCTTATAAGCATAAAGATTCCCGCGAGTGTCGAGAGCATCGGCAACTATGCGCTCTATGGTTGCTCGGGCCTTACAAGCATCGAAATTCCGTCGAGTGTAAAGAGCATCGGCGGTAGTGCGTTCTCGCGTTGCACAGGCCTTACAAGCATCGAATTTCCCGAGAGTTTAGAGATCATCGGCGGTAGTGCGTTCTTGGGTTGCACGGGCCTTACAAGCATAAAGATTCCCGCGAGTGTCGATAGCATCGGTCAGGAAGCGTTCATTGAATGCACTGCCATCGAAAGCATTGTCGTCGATGAGGAAAATAAGGTATATGACAGTCGCGACAATTGCAACGCAATAATCGAGACAGCCACAAATAATCTTATCAAGGGTTGTAACGCTACAATAATCCCCAAGAGTATAAAAAGTATCGGCCAAAGTGCGCTGAGAGATTGCTCGGGCCTTACGAGTGTCGAGATTCCCGAGGGTGTAACAAGTATCGGTGATGCTGCGTTCTATGGTTGCTCGGGCCTTACAAGCATAAAGATTCCCGGGAGTGTAACAACTATCGGTGTCTCTGCATTTATTGATTGCTCGGGCCTTACGAGCGTCGAAATATCGGAGGGAGTAAAAAACCTTAGTACGAATATGTTCGGTTATTGTTGGAACCTTGCAAGCATAGAATTGCCCGAGGGGCTGACAACCATTGAACGATATGCGTTCCGGGATTGCAGTAGCCTTACAAGCATTAACATTCCCGCGAGTGTCGATAGCATCGGTCAAAGTGCGTTCTATGGTTGCAGTGGCTTGAAGAGCATTGCATCATTCATCCCTGCCGATAAGTTGTTTTACCTCAACAGAAGTATCTTCAATCACACTAACTATTATAACAATTGCACTCTTTTTGTCCCCTCCGGTTCAAGAGAGACGTATGCTACCGCAGGATATTGGAGTAAATTTAAAAATATTATCGAGTTTGAAGGGCAGTGTGGCGATAATATCTTTTGGTCGTTTGACGAGGCTGACGGTGCGCTCACAATCGGGGGCGTGGGAGCAATGAATGATTATTCGCCCTCGTCTCGTGCACCGTGGTACGATAGCCGTGAAAAGATTAAGACGGTTAAAATCTTGTCGGATGTAACAAGCATCGGCGCAAATGCGCTGAGTGGTTGCACCGCCGTTACGAGTATTGTCTCCTATATCGCAGCCGATGAGTTGACTGTTCCCGGCAGCACTATTTTCGAGGATATTTCAAAAGAGAATTGCTCTGTTTATGTGCCAAAGGGTTCGAAGAGTAAATATGCCTCAACCGAGCAGTGGAAAGATTTTTCAAATATCATAGAATTTGATGGGCAGTGTGGCGATAATCTCTATTGGGCGTTAGACGAGACGACAGGCACGCTCAGTATATATGGCGAGGGTGCAATGTACGATTATGATTCTTATGACTCAAATGCGCCGTGGTTCGATAGCCGCAAAAATATTAAAGCAATAAATTTTATTGGTGCCCCAACAAGCATCGGCAGTCGTGCGTTCAATTTATGCGAAAATTTTTCAAGCATCGAAATTCCCGAGACTGTAACAAGTATTGGCGATAGAGCGTTCTCATATTGTTATTCCCTTTCGAGCGTCAATATTCCGGCGAGTGTCGAGAGCATCGGTCAGAATGTCTTCTATACTTGCCACGGCATTGCAAGCATCGTTGTCGATGAGGAGAATACCGCCTACGACAGTAGAAACAATTGCAACGCCATAGTCGAGACTGCCACAAACACCATTATTACAGGTTGTTGGAGTTCGTCTATTCCCGATGGTATTGTAAACATTGCCGATTATGCGTTCTATAATTGCTACGGTCTTTCAAAAATAAATATTCCCGCGAGTGTGAAGAACATCGGCGAATTAGCATTCTTTATTTGCATTGGTGTTACAACCATTGTTGTCGATGAGGAGAATACCGTGTACGACAGTCGGGGCAATTGTAACGCGCTCATCGAGACTGCTACAAACACGCTTAAGTTGGGATGTAAATTCACTGTAATCCCCGAGGGAGTAACGAGCATCGGCGATTATGCGTTCTATGGTTGCAGTACTCTTACCGACATAGAAATTCCCGAGGGAGTAACAAGGCTCGGCCATTATGCGTTCTATAATTGCATTGCTCTCACCGACGTAAAAATTCCCGATGGGGTAACGAGCATCGGCGATTATACCTTCTCGTCGTGTTCCAGCCTTAGAAGCATTGTCTCGCACATTGCCCCCGAGGATTTATTTATAGTCGATGACAACACTTTTAGAGGTATCGGTAGTGCTTGTACCCTTTATGTTGATTATGGCGCTAAAGAGACTTACGCAGCAATCGACGGCTGGAAAAATTTTACAAATATTGTCGAGGCTTACGACCTTACAGTATCGGCTGCCGGATACGCCACATTGTACCTCGGCACGTCAGTGGAGATTCCCACCGGCGTCGAGGCTTACACCGCCGCCCGCATCGAGGGCGACCGTCTGAAAATGCAGGCCGTCGAGGGTGTTATTCCGGCAAACAGTGCCGTAGTAATCAAGGCCGAGGAGGGCAATTACTTATTTGCTTATAGCGATGAGACGCCCGATGCCATTGAGAGCAATTTGCTCCGTGGAACACTCACCGACACTTATATTAAGCCCTCGGGCGCACAGACTGCATACGTCCTTTCAACGGTTGACGGCGTCGTTGGAATGTACCGCGCAAAATTGAAGGCCGATGGCACATTCAAGAACAACGCCAACAGGGCTTATATGCTTTTGGGCGAAATTAATGTGGGCGAGGGCAGCCTTGACACAAGCAACCCCGGCGGACAGCTCGCGAGTGGCTACCGCTTCGACTTTAGCGGCACAACAGCAATCGAGGGCATCAAGACAGAGAGCGCAGCTCCCGCTGTTTACTACGACCTCAGCGGCCGCCGAGTACAGAATCCCACCCGCGGAATTTATATTGTAGGCGGTAAAAAGGTGTATATTAAGTAAAAAATATCCCGACGGCAGCCTGTGTGGCTGCGTCGGGATACTTACATAAGCGAAACGAGGAGAAAGAAGGATTATGAAGCTCCCACGTTCGGCTGCATTGAGCTGAGTACCGTGGAAATGATAACAACCTCGAGAATCCCCGTCGGCGGCGACACGGGTCGCTACGACGCTCCCTCCCGGGGCTCTTGGGATATTTGGAAGGAGCCCGATAATAAGAATATGTTCGGTTGATGCTCTTAAATTATTATGGCGGCCAAAATTTGGCCGCCATAATAATTTTTCCTGAAAATTTGTCAGATGCAATAAAACTATGCGCCGCGGAGACTATTTTCCACCCCTCTCCTTTACCTTGCGCAGAAGGTCGGACGAGAAGAGAAAGTCGTTCAGCAGCTTGCTGCTCGAGTCTAAGATATTATCCTTGTTGCCCTCCCATTCGAGCCTGCCGTCGGCCAAAAAAACAATGTGGTCGCCAATGCCCATCACAGAATTCATATCGTGGGTGTTGACAATGGTGGTGATATTGTACTCGGTGGTAATGTCGTGGATGAGCTCGTCTATTATGAGTGATGTTTGCGGGTCGAGGCCCGAATTAGGCTCGTCACAAAAGAGGTATTTTGGTTCGAGGGCGATGGCGCGGGCAATGGCGGCGCGTTTCTGCATACCGCCCGAGAGCTCCTCGGGGCTTTTGTCCTGCGCATCGAGCATATTCACTCGCTCAAGGCAGAAGCGGGCACGTTGCAGTTTCTCGTCGTAGCTTTTTGCCGAGAACATCTCAAGGGGGAACATTACATTTTCGAGCACACTCATCGAGTCGAACAGGGCGGCATTCTGAAACAACATTCCCATCTCGCGGCGTAGCATCAGACGCTCGCGCTTGCCGAATGTGAGCACGTTGCGCCCGTCGTACAGCACTTTGCCTCGGTCGGGGGTCAGCAACCCTACGATGCACTTTAGAAGCACGGTCTTTCCGGCGCCGCTCTTGCCTATGATAAGATTGGTCTTGCCATTCTCGAAGGTGGCGTTTATGTTATTGAGCACATTCTGCCCCGTGAAGCTCTTTTCTATATTTTGTAGCTCTATCATTGCATAAGAAGCTGGGTTAATACTATGTCGGCAAACAAAATGAGCACGCTGCAACTGACAACCGAGTCGGTGCTTGCCTTGCCCACCTCGATTGAACCGCCCTCGACGCAGTAGCCGTAGTAAGATGCCACCGATGCTATTATGTAGGCAAAAAAGAGCGATTTTATGATGCTGCACCATATATACCACTGCGAAAATTCGTACTGAAGGCCTGTGGTAAGGTCGTCGGGCGTCATAATGCCGGTGAACATTCCAATGGCGTAGGCTCCGGCAATTCCGGCGCCGATGCTGAAGATTACAAGCACGGGAATCATTGCAATGAGTGCCGTTATCTTGGGGAATATGAGGAAATTGGCCGAATTTACACCCATAATATCCATTGCGTCAATCTGTTGCGTTACGCGCATTGTGCCAATCTCAGAGGTGATGTTCGACCCAACCTTGCCCGAGAGGATAAGGCACATTATGGACGATGAAAATTCAAGGATGAGAATCTCGCGTGTGGCGTATCCCACCACGAATTTTGGCATCCAAGCGCTCTCGATATTCAGCTTCATCTGAATACATATTACTGCGCCGATGAAAAAAGATATTAGCAGCACGATGGGGATTGAGTTTACTCCCAGCTGATAAATCTCGCGCAGAAACTGACGGAAAAACATCTTCATACTCTCGGGGCGGGCAAAGACTTTGCGCATAAGTATCAGATATTTTCCAAAAGTACTTATGGAATCGACAATAATCATCTTTAGTAGAATAATATTTGTGCAAAGGTACTCTTTTATTGCCTAAATAAATGTTAATATTTGCGATTGTTTTATTTTTTGAATTACAAAATGTGCCTCGGCGGGCCGAAATTGTTGCTAATAAAGCAAAATTGCATTATCTTCGCCCTGAATAATTCTTTTGCGAAGATGGAGAATAATAACGAAAATACTGTGCTGCCTCAGGGAGAGGGTATGGTGCTGCGCACCGAAGGGCTTGTGAAACGCTACGGCAAGCGAACGGTTGTAAATAATGTCTCGTTCAATGTGCGTCAGGGCGAGATTGTGGGGCTTTTGGGCCCTAACGGCGCGGGAAAGACTACCTCTTTTTATATGACCACGGGGCTTGTGGTGCCCAATGGCGGCCGCATCTTTATGAACGACCTTGAGATTACCGATTATCCCGTCTATAAGCGCGCGCGCATAGGCATTGGTTATTTGGCACAGGAGGCCAGCGTCTTTCGCAATATGAGCGTCGAGGATAATATCGCGTCGGTGCTTGAGCTTACGGGAAAGCCCAAAGAGTATCAGAAAGAGAAACTCGAAAGCCTTATCGACGAGTTTCGTCTGCACAAGGTGCGCAAGAATCTTGGCAGCCGCCTCTCGGGTGGCGAGCGCCGACGCACCGAGATTGCCCGTTGCCTTGCCATCGACCCGAAATTTATTATGCTCGACGAGCCTTTCGCCGGCGTTGACCCCATTGCCGTGGAGGATATTCAGTATATTGTGTGGAAATTAAAGGATAAAAATATCGGTATTCTTATTACCGACCACAATGTGCAGGAGACGCTCAATATCACCGACCGCGCCTATCTGCTTTTCGAGGGACGCATACTCTTCGAGGGTACCCCCGAGGTTCTTGCCGAAAATTCCATTGTGCGCGAGAAATATCTGGGACGCGACTTTGTGCTGCGCAAAAAAGAATTCCAAATTGACGAGGAGTAACCAATAGTCTCTTACAATATTACGCCCCAATTGTTAACAAATATTAACAATTGGGGCTTTGCTTTTGTGAAACAATGTTACTACATTTGCGCAGTAACTAAAAGATTAGTTGAGTAAGTGAAAATTTAGTTTTATAACTATGAAAAAACTCGCAAATAAAGAAGAGGAGGTAATGAAGCTATTTTGGGATAAAGGGCCGATGTTTGTGCGTGAGATGGTCGAGCTGTATGACGAGCCTAAGCCTCATTTTAATACAATATCAACGATAGTGCGTTCGCTCGAAAGGAAAGGGTTTGTGGGGCATAAGTCGTATGGCCCTACGTATCTGTACTTTCCCATTGTGAGCCAAGAGGAGTATAGTGCCACTACTATGAAGAACATTGAGAGCCGATATTTCAAGGATTCTTATGTTAATGTGGTCTCGTTCTTTGTAAAAAAGGAGAAAGTCTCCATTGAAGAATTGAAAGCCTTGATTGAGGAGGCCGAAAAAGAGGAGTGAGAAATAGGTGATGGAAGAAGCATTTGTCTATATTATTAAGTCGTCGCTGGTGCTGGCTCTATTTGTCGCGGCATTTATGCTGCTTGTCAGAGGCGAGGCTTATCACAGCACAAAGAGAGGTTTGTTGCTGTTCTCTGCTTTATTTTCCGTGCTTCTTCCGTCCCTGTTTTTCGGCGTTACCATTGACGAGCCTGCTGCCTATCTATCGACACAGATAGATTATTATGTTAAGGACGGGCGTGTTTGGGAGGACGCAAATTATTACGTGCAATATTTTGCCGAGCCTACTCTGTGGCAAAAAATTGCCGACCTTACGTTGGCCGATTGGATTACGTACATCTATTTTGCGGTTGCCTCGATTATGCTGCTGCGCCTGTTGCTGGTGTATGCCGCGGCAATAATGACGATGCACGAGCTTAAACAACGGAGCATTGCACGCTATCGTATGCGCGGTGTGAGGCTCTATGTGCACGATGATGAAGAGCGGCTGCCTTTCAGCTGGTTCGGATGGATTTTTGTCTCTCGGGCCGATATTAAGGACGGCGGGCGCGAGATTCTGTGCCACGAAAAGATGCACATCCGGTGCCGCCACTCGTTTGACGTGCTTCTTGCCGATATTCTTGTAGCGCTTCAGTGGTTTAATCCGTTGGCGTGGAAGCTGAAAACCCTGCTGCAAGAGCTGCACGAGTATGAGGCCGACGCAAAGGTGGTGGCCTCGGGCATAAATGTTGGTAAATACAAGCGTGCGATAATAAGAGAGGCTGTCGGCAAGGAGACTTATGCTGTTGTCTGTGGCTTTAATAATTACATAATTAAAAAACGTATTTTTATGATGACAAAAGAAAACAAAAGTGTTTGGCAGTATGCAAAAGCTTTGTACATTCTGCCTTTGGCGTTTCTTACCGCTTGTTCGTTCTCGTCTAACGACGGCAGTGGCTCGGCTGCAAACGACTCAATCTATGCGGCAGTGGATACTTATCCTCAATTTATCGGCGGAGTAGATGCTCTTCAGGATTATTTGATAAAAAATGTCAATTATCCCGAGGATGCAAGGCTCAAAAGACAAGAGGGACGCGTGCTTGTAGATTTTGTGGTCGAGGTTGACGGCTCTGTTACAGAAGTTACCGTTGCTCAGAGCTCGGGCTTCGAGGCGCTTGATGCCGAGGCCAAGCGTGTAGTCTCTTCGATGTCAAAATGGACACCCGGAGTGTATAAAGGAGTGGCTGTACGCACAAAATTCACTCAGCCCGTTGTCTTTAGACTCGATGTTCCGACAGCTGACGCTATCGACGTACAGCCCGAATTTCCCGGTGGAATGGACGCTTTAGTCTCTTATATGAGCAAGGGTGTCAAATATCCCGAGGATTGCAAAGAGGGTGGCATCGAGGGCCGCGTTCTTGTAGAATTTATCGTTGCTGCCGATGGAAAAGTGTGCAATGTGCTGGTTGCCGAGAGCTCCAACAACAGCTCGCTTGATGCCGAGGCTGTCCGCGTAGTAACCTCAATGCCCAATTGGAAGCCCGGAAAGAAGGATGGCAAAGAGGTGGATGTACGCTTCTGTCTGCCCGTGGTATTTAAATTGTAAGAATTTACATAACAACAATTCTTTATATCGAAGCTCCCCCCCCGAGAATATTCTCGTTGGGGGAGCTTTTTTGTTTACGGCTATTATCTGCATCGACAGGCTTTTGTGGAAATTTAAATAACTAATTAGCTGCGAGCAGCTTTTTTATCTGTTTTTTCTTGTGCGGGGGTGAACAAATTGCCGAAATACTTGATTTTGTACCCAAAATGTTGTATTTTTGCACGCCCTAAATTAGGCATATAGTAGGCGTGTAGCATAATGTCCGCTCCTTTTGCCTTTTTCGGGGTAGGTATTTATTCATTAAGGAATAACTTAAAAAATATTATAATGGAATTTACACTGACAAATTTGGACGCAACCAGCGCTCGTTTGGTTGTGAAAGTGGTTGAGGCCGATTATTCGGCTCAGGTAGAGAAAACTCTCAAGAATTTCCGTCAAAAGGCCAATATTCCCGGCTTCCGTCCCGGAATGGTGCCTATGGGTCTTATCAAGAAACAGTATGGTACTGCTGTCAAGGCCGAGGAAATTAACAAGATTCTTCAGCAGAAAATTTTTGAGTATATAAAAGAGAACAACGTCGATATGTTGGGCGAGCCTCTTCCCTGCGAGGAGCAGCAGAGCACAATCGACTTTGTAAACGGTAAGGAGTTTACTTTTGAGTTCGAGATTGCTCTTGCACCCAAATTCGACGCTACACTCGGCGCCGAGGATAAACTCCCCTACTACCGCATACAGCCCACCGACGAGATGATTGACTCGCAGGTGCAGAGCTACGCTCAGCGCTGCGGCGAGTACAAGCAGGTAGAGGCTTTCGAGAATGGCGATATGCTCAAGGGCCACCTTGTTGAGGCTTGCGAGGGTGGTGTAGATGTACGCGAGGCTGTGCTTATGCCCTCGTATATGAAGAACGATGAGCAGAAGGCTCTGTTCGACGGTGCAAAGGTTGACGACGTTATCACATTCAACCCCTTTGCAGCCTACAATGGCAACGAGGCCGAGCTTGCATCGCTTCTGAAGGTCGAGAAGAGCGACGTTGCTGCTCACAATGGCGACTTTACACTCACAATCACCGAGATTACACGCTTCGTGGCAAGCGAGATTAACCAAAATGTGTTCGACGCTGCATTCGGCAAGGACGTTGTAACAAACGAGGCCGATTTCCGCGCAAAGATTGCCGAGCAGTTTGCCGAGCGTTTCGAGGTAGAGAGCGACTATAAGCTGCTGCTCGACACACGCGCTTATCTTATGGAGCGCATCGGCAAAATGGAATTCCCCGAGGCTCTGTTGCGCCGCATTATGGAGGCCGGTCGTGCCGAGAAGGATGCTCCCGTGAGCGAGGAGGATTTCCAGAAGAGCCTCACAGAGCTCTCGTGGCACCTTATCAAGGAGCAGCTTGCACGCAAATACGAGATTAAGATTAACGACGCCGATGTTCTTGACGTAGCAAAGGCTGCCACACGCGACCAATTTGCACAGTATGGTATGGCCGGCGTACCCGATGATATGCTCGAAAACTACGCCAAGGAGATGCTTAAGCAGGATAGAACACGCGAGGCACTCATCAACCGCGCCGTTGACGTTAAACTGACTGCTGCCATCAAGGGTGCAGTAACCCTTAACGAAGAGACAATTTCTGTTGAGGAATTCAACAAAAAGGTCGCTTCAAACGATTAAATCTATATAAAAGAGAAGCAAAAGACCCCTCAATCCGACCCGAAAAGTCGGATTGAGAGGTCTGAATGTATAATAACCTTAAATATCTGAGAGTATGGAGAGAGATGAATTTAAAAAATTTGCCACAAAGCACCTCGGAATGAATAGTTTGGTGCTTGACGACGTGATTAAGGCACAGGCGCAATATCTGAATCCTTACATCCTTGAGGAGCGTCAACTGAATGTTACGCAGATGGATGTTTTTTCGCGCCTAATGATGGACAGAATAATATTCTTGGGTACACAAATTGACGACTACACGGCAAACACCCTTCAGGCACAGCTGCTGTACCTCGACTCGGTGGATAATGGTAAGGATATTTCAATCTACATAAATTCGCCCGGCGGCTCGGTTTATGCAGGATTGGGAATATATGACACAATGCAATTTATATCGAGCGACGTTGCCACAATATGTACGGGAATGGCCGCGTCGATGGCTGCGGTGCTTCTGGTGGCCGGTGCCGAGGGTAAGCGTTCGGCGCTCACTCACAGCCGCGTGATGATTCACCAGCCGATGGGTGGCGTGCAGGGTCAGGCAAGCGACATTGAAATTACAGCGCGCGAGATTCAGAAACTTAAGAAAGAACTTTACACAATTATTGCCGACCACAGCCATCAACCTTACGAAAAAGTGTGGGCTGATGGCGACCGCGACTTCTGGATGACGTCGCAAGAGGCAAAAGAGTATGGAATGATTGACCGTGTGCTCACACGTAAGAAATAACAACAGATGGCCGAAAA
Source organism: Bacteroidaceae bacterium (assembly GCA_017407905.1). GTDB lineage: Bacteria > Bacteroidota > Bacteroidia > Bacteroidales > Bacteroidaceae > HGM04593. The sequence continues at coordinate 17,647 of JAFQVS010000078.1, forward strand.
ACACAACAAAAAAAGATGTAGTTTCTGCGGAAGAAGCGAGGATAAGGTCGAGATGCTTATGACGGGCATCGAGGGGTACATCTGCAACAATTGCGTCGAGCAGGCATACGGCATTTTGCGCGAGGAGCAGATGCTGCACTCGGCCCCCGAGTTTACTATGACCGAGCTTCCCAAGCCAATAGAGATTAAGGCTTTTCTCGACAATTATGTCATTGGGCAGGACGAGGCAAAATGTGCCCTCGCCGTGTCGGTGTATAATCACTATAAACGATTGATGCAGAATGGAAAAGGCGATGAGGTCGAGATAGAGAAGAGTAACATCATAATGGTGGGCAGCACAGGTACGGGTAAGACACTCTTGGCGCGTACAATTGCCCGCCTGCTGAAGGTGCCATTTACGATTGTCGATGCGACGGTGCTCACCGAGGCAGGTTACGTGGGCGAGGATATTGAGAGCATTCTCACTCGTCTGCTTCAGGTGGCCGACTACAAGGTTGAGGAGGCCGAGAGGGGCATCGTTTTTATCGATGAAATCGACAAAATTGCACGAAAAAGCGATAATCCCTCGATAACACGCGACGTCAGCGGCGAGGGTGTGCAGCAGGGCCTGTTGAAGCTACTCGAAGGCTCGGTGGTGAACGTGCCGCCTCAGGGTGGACGCAAGCACCCCGACCAAAAGATGATTCCCGTAAATACAAAGAATATTCTCTTTATTTGCGGTGGAGCATTTGACGGAATCGAGAAGAAGATTGCTCAGCGACTGAACGCTCACGTCGTCGGGTTCGATTCGGTGCAGAATAAGCTCAATATCGACTCGAAGGATGTGATGAAATATGTAACGCCGCAGGACTTGCGCTCGTTCGGTCTTATCCCCGAGATTGTGGGCCGTCTGCCGATACTAACCTCGCTGCGTCCGCTCGACCGCGACGCATTGCGAAATATTCTGACAGAGCCAAAAAACTCCATCATCAAGCAATATGTGAAACTGATGGAAATGGATGGGGTGGAGCTTACGTTCGAGCCCGAGACGCTCGACTTTATTGTCGATAAGGCAATTGAGTATAAATTGGGTGCGCGAGGCTTGCGCTCTATCGTCGAGACCATTATGATGGATAAAATGTTCGAGATTCCATCGAGCGACCAAAAAGAGTGCGTCGTAACAAAGGAGTATGCGGCCGGGCAATTGTCCAAAGGGCTGAGCGCAGGAATTATGGCATAAAACATAAAAAACAGGAATTTTCCGCGGAAAATTCCTGTTTTTTGTACCACTCGGCTGCCGCGTGCGCCCCGAAAAGATGCCAAGCACGGCTCGGATAATACAAATTCTCTGCCGGCCGGGCGCTCTCTCAGACGTCTGAGAATGCTTTTTTTATCTTATTTTGAAAATATCGCCCAAAAAATTTGTAGGTTTGACAGAGTTGTTTATAACTTTGTTATCTAAATGGAGTTTAATCAACTATTGTTTCATAATAAATGGCAAAGAAATTAAATTTAACCGATGTTCTTAAGAAGAATTTCGGCTTCGACACGTTCAAAGGCGACCAAGAGGCGGTAATCAGAAATCTGCTCGATGGTAAGGATGCCTTTGTGCTGATGCCTACCGGTGGTGGAAAATCGCTGTGCTATCAGCTTCCTTCGCTCATAATGGAGGGTACGGCTATCGTTATTTCTCCGCTTATAGCTTTGATGAAGAATCAGGTGGATGCCATTAGAAACCTTAACGAGGAGGATGGCGTTGCCCATTTTTTAAATTCCTCTCTCAGCAAGCAGGCTATCGAAGAGGTTAAGGCCGATGTGCTGTCGGGCAAGACAAAACTTCTGTATGTGGCTCCCGAGTCTCTTACAAAGGAAGAGAATGTGGAGTTTCTAAAGTCGATAAAAATATCATTCTATGCGATAGATGAGGCTCACTGTATCTCGGAGTGGGGACACGACTTCCGCCCCGAGTATCGTCGCATACACCCCATAATGAACGAGATTGGAAAGGCACCCGTCATTGCTCTCACGGCTACGGCGACAACAAAGGTGCGCGACGATATTAAAAAGAATCTGGGCATTCAGGATGCTCCCGATTTTAAATCGTCGTTCAACCGCCCCAATCTGTACTACGAGGTGCGCCCAAAGACAAAAAATGTCGATAAGGACATTATAAAATTCATAAAGTCGAACCCCGGAAAATCGGGTATCATATACTGTCTGAGTCGTAAAAAAGTAGAAGAGCTCACCGAGATTCTGAAAGTAAACGATATTGCAGCAAAGGCCTATCACGCAGGAATGGACTCGGCTATGCGCTCGCAGACACAGGACGACTTTATAATGGAGAAAATAGATGTTATTGTGGCTACAATAGCATTTGGAATGGGAATAGATAAGCCCGACGTGCGCTACGTAATACACTACGACATTCCCAAGAGCCTCGAAGGGTATTATCAAGAGACGGGTCGCGCGGGACGCGACGGCGGCGAGGGACAATGTATCGCCTTCTACAATAATAAAGACCTTCAGAAACTCGAAAAATTCCTCGAAGGCAAGCCTTTGGCCGAGCAATATATCGGCCGACAGCTGCTGCGCGAGACAACGGCATACGCCGAGTCGTCGGTGTGTCGCCGCAAACTGCTGCTGCACTATTTCGGCGAGTCGTACGAGATTGATAATTGCGGCAACTGCGACAACTGTCAGCACCCCAAAAAGAGGGTCGAGGCGCAAGATATGCTCGAAATTGTAATCGAGGCGGTGATTGCGCTGAAAGAGGACTTTAAGCCCGAATATGTGATAGATGTATTGTTGGGCAAAGAGACCTCGGATATACTATCGCACAAGCACGAGGAGCTCGAGTGCTTCGGCAGCGGGCAGGGCGACGATGTCAAGCGTTGGAATGCCGTCATTCGTCAGGCGCTCATCGCGGGCTATCTTGATAAAGACGTCGAGAATTATGGCCTCTTGAAGGTTACAAAGGAGGGACACGAATTCCTGAAAAAGCCAAAATCGTTCTACATTGTCGAGGATAAGGATTTTGAAGAGGAGGAGACAATTGTGCAGGCGGGAAGCTCGTCGGCTGCCGACTCGGAGCTATATGCTATGCTAAAGAGCCTCAGAAAGAAGATTGCCAAGCAGCTCGAACTGCCCCCTTACGTCATATTCCAAGACCCCTCACTCGAAGCGATGGCAACAACCTATCCCATCACACTCGAGGAGCTTCAGAATATCCCCGGAGTGGGCGCAGGAAAGGCTAAGCGCTACGGCGAGGAGTTTTGCGCGCTCATCAAGAGACACTGCGAAGAGAACGAGATTGACCGCCCCGAGGACTTCAGGGTGCGCACCGTGGCCATCGGCTCGAAAAATGCCAGCATCATCGCGGCCATCGACCGAAAAGTGGCCCTCGATGACATTGCAATAAGCAAGGGCATTGAGTTTGACGAGTTGCTCGACGCAATTGAGGCAATTGTCTATTCGGGTACCGAACTGAACATCGACTACTATTTGCAAAGTGAGATGTACGAAGAAGACCTTGAGGAGATTTACAACTACTTCAAAAACTCGGACACCGACAGCATAGAGGCTGCGATAGATGAACTCGGCGGCGACTACGACGAGGAGATGATTCGCTTGGTGCGCATAAAATTCATCTCGGAAATGGCCAATTGATAAAGAATTAACTTTCCCACGAGTAAAAAACATAAGCCCCGGCACGATATTTTTTACCCGGAACCAAATAACAGAATAAAAAACAAAACTATATAGTCTTATGAATTTTATTACAGAAAAAATTGTGATGGACGGTCTTACTTTTGACGACGTCCTGTTGGTACCCGCCTACTCCGAAGTGCTTCCCAAAGATGTCAGCCTAAAGACAAAATTCTCGAGAAATATCGACCTTAATGTGCCGTTCGTTACGGCCGCAATGGACACGGTAACCGAGGCAAAAATGGCAATTGCAATAGCACGCGAGGGTGGAATTGGTGTTATTCATAAGAATATGTCTATTGCCGAGCAGGCTCATCAGGTGGCAATCGTGAAGCGTGCCGAGAATGGTATGATATACGACCCCGTAACCATTCACGCCGATGCAACGGTAAAGGGTGCGCTCGACCTTATGGCCGAGTATCACATTGGCGGTATCCCCGTGGTGGATGATGAGAAGAAACTCGTGGGAATTGTTACCAACCGAGACCTGCGCTTCGAGACAAATATGGAGCGTCCCGTGTGCGAGGTGATGACCCCCGCCGATAAGCTGGTGATTACTAATCAGCAGACCAATATGGAACAGGCTGCCACCATCCTGCGCGAGAATAAGATTGAGAAACTGCCCGTGGTTGACTCGGATGGCAAATTGGTGGGCCTTATCACATATAAAGATATTACAAAGGCTAAGGATAAGCCTATGGCCTGCAAGGATAGCAAAGGACGTCTGCGTGTGGCAGCCGGAGTGGGCGTTACCGTGGATGCAATGGAGCGCATAAAAGCGCTTGTCGATGCGGGTGTGGATGCTATTATCATCGACACGGCTCACGGACACTCGGCAGGAGTAATTGCCAAGCTGAAAGAGGCTAAGGCTGCTTATCCTCAGATTGATATTGTGGTTGGAAACGTCGCTACGGGCGAGGCTGCCAAGATGCTGGCCGAGGCGGGTGCCGACGCTGTCAAGGTGGGAATAGGCCCCGGCTCAATATGTACCACACGCGTGGTGGCCGGCGTGGGCGTACCCCAGCTGTCGGCTGTGTATGACGTGGCGAAGGCTCTTGAGGGTACGGGTGTTCCCTTGATTGCCGACGGCGGACTGCGCTACTCGGGCGACGTTGTAAAGGCGCTTGCCGCGGGTGGTAACTGTGTGATGATTGGTTCGCTGGTGGCAGGAACCGAGGAGTCGCCCGGCGATACAATCATTTTCAACGGACGTAAATTTAAGGCGTACCGTGGAATGGGCTCGCTCGAAGCTATGGAGAATGGCTCGAAAGACCGTTATTTCCAAGCAGATACACGCGACAAGAAGAAACTTGTGCCCGAGGGTATTGCAGCGCGTGTGCCTTATAAGGGTACGCTGTACGAGGTAATCTTCCAGCTTGTTGGCGGATTGCGCTCGGGAATGGGATACTGCGGCGCAGCCAATATCGAGAAGCTGCACGACGCAAAATTTGTGCGCATCACAAATGCCGGTGTGCAAGAGAGCCATCCGCACGATGTCTCTATCACCAGCGAGGCACCCAATTATAGTCGTCCCGAGTAAAAAGAGACTGTATAAATGTGCACGCGTGCCACAATAATGGGCGGGCTGCTATTGGGGCAGTGTTACAGCCCGGTGGATTGTGCGTCGCATATTTGTGTGATATAATTAAGAAGCTGTATCAAAATGAAAAATTTTGACACAGCTTCTAATCTGCGTAAAAAACAATAAAGTAAAGAGAACAGATGAAAAGAATGTTTGCAGTTGCCTTGTTTGTGCTATCGGCAATCTCCATAATGGCGCAAGAGGCCAATCCTGTGCTGATGCGTATAAACGGAAAAGAGGTCAGACGCTCCGAGTTTGAGTATGCGCTCAACAAGAATAATGCCACTTTGGGCGAGAATCGCAAAGCGGTTAAGGAGTATCTGCCAATGTATATTGATTTTAAGTTGAAGGTGGCCGAGGCCGAGGCTTTGCGCCTTGATACCCTTTCGAGCTTCGTCGAGGAGCTTGCCAACAACCGTGCGCAGCTTGCCGAGAGTTATCTTATAGACCACGATTACATCGAGAATGAGGCTTATAAGATATATGCCAAAGATTCGGCGGTGATTGACGGCTTTTTGAAAGTGTCGCACATTTTTATTCCGTTGAAACAGCAGGATGCGCAGGCTGTGGCCGACTCGGTGAAGATGATTATGGACAAGGCGTATGCGGCTATCGAGGGGGGCGCCACGATGGAGGCGGCTACCGACCTTATCGGGATGAACAGGGCTATTTTGCAGCCTTTCGAGGTGGTGCGCGGACAGACCTATCCCGAATTCGAGAATGTGGCATTCTCGCTTCCCGACAGTGCCGTCTCGAAGCCTTTCCGCTCGCCCGTGGGATATCATATTGTGCAGCGTCTGGGGATGCGTCCCTTCGGACAGTACCGCGACTATCGCGACGTAATTATCTCGATGCTCGAAAAGCGCGGAATACGCAATGTGGCGCGCCTTATGAAGGGTCGTCAGCTGGCGCGTGAGATGGGCGGAGGTATCACTCCCGAGGCTGCTCTTGCACGCGAGGATAGTCTGCTCGAAACAAAATATCCCGAGTTTGGCAATCTTATGACCGAGTATTACGATGGACTGCTATTCTTCGAGGTGTCGTCGCGCGAGGTGTGGGACAAGGCATCGAGCGACGAGGCCGGCCTTACGAAATTCTTTAAAAAGAATAAGAAAAAGTATAAATTTGAGACTCCGCGCTATCGTGGTGCCGTAATTTATGCCAACAGCGAGCAGGATATTCAGAGGGCTAAGGAGCTGTTTGCCTCGGCGCCTCAGGATGAGTATCGCCAGATTATGAAGGATAATTTTTATGTCGATTCGGTCTTTACCATCCGCATCGAGATGGGAATTTTCTCTATCGGCGACAATGGTTGGGTAGATAAAATGGTATTCGGACAGGGCGAGGGCGGCACTATGAAGCGTGGCTTTACGCTTGTGGATGTTGCAGGCAAAGTGCTCGAAAAACCCGAGACCTATAAGGATGTTAAGGGACACGTTGTCAACGATTATCAGAAATATCTCGAAGAGCGCTGGCTTAAAAAGTTGCGTAAGAAATTTAAGGTGGAGATTGACGAGGAGGTGCTAAAAACCGTTAATAATCACAAGTGAAACGGTTTATTTAGTATCTTTGCGCCGTGTGCAAAAATAGACTGCACCTGCTGCCGAGAGTTTAAATTTACTTTTTGCTTCCCGAGTTTGCGCACCTATATAAGTATTAAAGAATGAAGATTGCCAAAATATATACATTGCCTCTGCTGCTGTTGGTGGCGCTTGTTGCACTCGCCTCGTGTGAGGGCGAGATTGACCACCGTGGGCGCACGCCTCTGGTGGGCATCGGCAAGGACGTGCTCTATAAAGAGGACGTGGCGGCACTGTATGTAACGGCACTGCCGACGATTGACAGCACGGCATTTGTAAGGGATTATATGCGACGCTGGCTCGAAGATGTGCTATTTTTCAGAATGGCGCAACGCAATGTGCCGAGTGCCGGCGAGGTAGAGCGCTTGGTCGAGAATTATCGTCGGGCGCTGCTCCTTAACATCTATCAGGAGCGACTGATTGAGCAGCAGCTGCGTCCCACTCTGACACAGGCCGAGATTGACACTTTTTATTACAACAACAGCGAGCTGTTCAAGCTCGAAGAACCGCTCGTGCAGGGCGTTTTTCTCAAATTGCCCATTGCAGCGCCTCGCATTGCGGCTGTGCGTAAGTGGCTCACAAAGCTCACCCCCGAGGATATTGAGAATCTCGAAAAATATAGTATCACAAATGCCGTTACGTACGACTATTTTGTTGATAGCTGGCACTCGCTACCCTCGATAGCCGCAAAAATGCCGCTAACGGTCGAGGCTCTCGAAAAGAGCATCGAAAAGAGAGAGTTTGTAGAGGTTGCCGACAGCGCCCATCGTTATATGCTCAGCGTGGTAACGATGCTAAAAAAGGGCGAGAATAAGCCCGTCGAGCTTGCCTCGGACGAGATACACAGTCTGTTGCTCAACTCAATGAAGGCCGATTTCGTGAAACAGGTTAAGCGCGACCTTTACGACAAGGCCTTCGACGATGGCAAGATAATTTTTTACGATACAGAATCTTCTGCGATGCTTACAAACGCAGAACAAATTGATAATAAATGAGAAAAAGAGTATTTTTATGCCTGTTGGCAGCCTCGTCCCTGATAGGGCTCAAGGCACAAGATAATATAATTGACCGCGTAGAGTGGGTGGTGGGCGACAAGGCCATCCTGCGCTCCGAGATTGAGGAGAATGTGAAAATGTGGCTCGCCAACGGACAGAAATTCGAGGGCGACCCCTATTGCGTGGTTGGCGAGGAGCTTGCCGTACAGCAACTTTTTCTGCATCAGGCGATGCTCGACAGCGTCGAGGTGAACGAATCGTATGTGATGCAGAGCGTCGATATGAAGATTGAGGAGTATATTCAGGGAATCGGCTCGCGCGAGAAGATGGAGGAGTATTTTGATATGAAGTCGAGCCTCATACGCGAGAAGCTCTTTGATATGTACCGCAATCAGGGAATGATTGAGACGGTAAAAGGTAATATCGTGGGCGAGATAAAGGTGTCGCCGGCACTCGTGCGACGCTACTATAATTCGCTGCCACAGGATAGCATTCCTTACATTCAATCGCAGGTCGAGGTGCAGATTATAACAATGGTGCCCGAGGTTGAGGCCGAGGAAGAGGAGCGCATAAAGAGCGAATTGCGCGACTACACCGAGCGCATAAACAGCGGCGAGACATCTTTTTCGACACTCGCGCTTTTCTACTCGGAGTGCCCGTCGGCACGCAAGGGTGGCGAGCTCGACTTTATGGCTCGCGCCGAGTTTGACCCCGATTTTGCAAATGTTGCCTTCAATCTTACCGACCCCAATAAGGTGTCGAAGATTGTAAAGTCGGAGTATGGCTACCACATTATGCAGCTCATCGAGAAGCGTGGCGACCGCGTAAAAGTGCGCCACATTCTAAAAAAACCGCGCCTCTCGAACGAGAGCATCAAGACAATGATGCTGCGCCTCGATACAGTGGCTCAGGAGATTGGCCAGCAGAAATATACATTCGAGGAGGCTGCCGAGGTTATCTCGCACGATAAGGAGACACGCAACAACTACGGTCTTATGTATAATAAAGGTACCGCATCGTCGCGCTTCGAGATGCAAGACCTGCCCGTTGACGTTGCCCGTGTCATCGACGGGATGAAAGTAGGCGAAATTTCGGCGCCCTTTACAATGCGTCAGAATGGCGATAAGATTGTGTGTGCCATCGTGAAGCTAAAATCGAGGGTCGAGGGCCACAAGGCCAATCTGCGCGACGACTATGAGCGTCTGAAGGATATTTACCTCGAAAGAGCAAGCCGCGACAAAATAGAAGAGTGGATAAAAGGTAAGCAAAAAACGACATTCGTGAAGATTAACCGCGATAGTCAGAATTGCGAATTTAAATACCCCGGATGGGTCTTTTACGACGATAATAAATGATGCAAAGGGTTAAGGCCGCAATATTCCTTCTGTGCCTGATGTTTGCAGCACACAGCGGTGCGCAAATAAAGCAGGTTGCAAGCGTCGATACAGCCTCGAACGTCAAGAAGGATTATGTACATATGCTGCACGCCGACGTAACAAAAGGCGATAAAGAGCGTCTGCCCGATGCGATAATCCTCGTAGGCGACGTCGAGCTGCGCCACGATAGTATGTATATGTATTGCGACAGCGCCTACCTCTATACAAAAAGAAACTCGGTGCAGGCCTTTGGCAATGTGAGAATGGAGCAGGGAGATACGCTCTTTCTCTATGGTGATTATGCCGACTATGATGGCGAGCAGAATATCGCCCGCGTGCGCAGCAACGTGCGTCTCATAGACAAGGCAACAGTGCTCGAAACAGACAGTCTGAACTACGACCGCAATATAAATCTTGCCTACTACTTCAGCGGCGGCACGCTGAGCGACGAACAGAGCACGCTCGACTCCTATTGGGGACAGTACGACCTTACCACAAAAGAGGCCATTTTTACCGATGAAGTGGCGCTTCAGAATCCGCAATTTCTGCTCAACAGCGACACGCTGCACTATAACACGGCAAGCAACATTGCCACAATCGTGGGCCCCACGGATATTTTCAACGGAGCCAACCACATACGCTCGTCGCTGGGACGATACAACACTGCCAGCCGTCAGGCGACACTGCTCAGACGCTCGGTGGTGGCCAACGGCACAAAAGAGCTCACGGGCGACTCGCTCTTCTACGATGCCGCACGAGGCTTCAGCGAGGTGTTTGGCAATATTGTATATAGCGACACGGTGGCACGCAATATGCTCACGGGCGAGTATGGCTTTATGGACGAGCTCAGCGACTCGGCCTACGTTACGGGGCGCGCCGTGGTGATGGATTTTTCGCAGGCTGCCGATACGCTCTATATGCACTCGGACACAATATGGGCGCTCAGCTATAATATCGACACCGACTCGCTCTATCGCAAGATAAGAGCCTGCCACAAGGTGCGCGCCTATCGCACCGACCTTCAGGCGGCGTGCGACTCGTTGGTGTTCGACTCGCGCGACAGCTGTATGACAATGTATAAAGACCCCGTGCTGTGGTACGGTTCGCAGCAGTTGCTGGGCGAGGAGATAAAAATGTATATGGACACAGCCTCGATAGATTGGGTGCACATAATAAATCAGACGCTCTATGCCGAGCACGTCGATTCGGCAAACTACAATCAGATAAGCGGAAAGGAGATGAAATTCTTCTTCCGCGACAAGAAACTATCCGAGATGCAGGTGCTGGGCAGCGTGCTTGTCCGATACTATCCGCTCGACAGCGACAGCCTGTTGCTGGGTCTTAACACCACAGAGACGGGCAAACTCTCGGCCTTTATGAAGGATGGCGAGGTAGATAAGATAATTGCCCCCACAAAGGCCGACGGAGTATTCTACCCGATGAGCCAAATTCCCGACGCCGTGCGCTTCCTGCCCAATTTTGTGTGGCTCGACTTTATGCGTCCACGCAACAAAGAGGATATTTTCAATTGGCGAGGCAAGCGTCGCGACCAGATGCTCAAGAAGGTGAAACGACAGAATATCCCCTTGCCGTCGCTCGATAATTTAAGATGATAAGTTTTCTAAGAAAGGGAGAGGAGTTTTATGGGATTTTTTAAAATGCGTGAACCTCGTCGGTTCAATCATAAATATATATTCGTTGACGAGCGCAAAGAAAAACTCGATAAAATAGTCGAGAATGCCAAGCGCGACCTCGGAATGTTGCCCCCAAAAGAGGAGACGCGCGCCGAGAGGATACGCGAGGCCATAAGCGGCTCGACCACACACCTTAAGCGTCGTCGCGAGGAGGGTACGCGCTTCTCGACAAAAGCACTCGTCGTGGGTCTTGTGGTGTTTCTCTATATTCTTCACTACCTTGTTACAGGTGAGCTCACATTCTAACCGATTATCACTATGCAGGATATAATACACTTATTGCCCGATTCGGTAGCCAATCAGATTGCGGCAGGCGAGGTGGTGCAGCGTCCCGCCTCGGTGGTAAAAGAGCTTATGGAGAATGCCGTCGATGCAGGTGCAACAAAAGTTGATGTCGTAATAACCGACGGCGGGCGCACGCTGATACAGGTCATTGACAACGGCTCGGGAATGTCCGAGACTGATGCTCGTCTGGCCTTTGAGCGCCACGCAACGTCCAAGATTAAGAGTGCCGACGACCTATTCGCGCTGCGCACAATGGGCTTTAGAGGCGAGGCGCTGGCCTCGATTGTGGCCGTCTCGCAGCTCGAACTGCTGACGCGTCGCGCCGACAGCGACCTCGGCACACGCATTGCCTTCTCGGGCTCGACGCTTGAGGCACAAGAGGCGGTAATGTGCCCCGTCGGCAGTAATTTTAAGGTAAAGAACCTATTTTTCAATATTCCCGCCCGTCGAAAATTCCTAAAATCCATACAGACGGAATTTAATAACATAATAACGGAATTTGAGCGGGTGGCGCTCATTAACTGCGACGTCGAGTTTACGCTCAAGCATAATGGCACCGAGGTCTTTTCGCTACCCGTGGGCTCGATGCGCAAACGCATCCTCGATATTTTCGGGAAAAAGGTAAGCTCGCAGCTCATCGAGGTCGAGGTAAGCAGCTCGCTCCTCGAAATGAAAGGCTTTGTGGGCGCTCCCGAGAGTGCGCGCAAGAAGGGCGTGCAGCAATATTTCTTTGTTAACGGAAGATATATGCGCCACCCCTATTTTGCAAAGGCGGTGATGGAGGCTTACAGCAGGATGATTCCTCTGGGCGAGCAGGTTCCGTTCTTCCTTTGCTTCAGTGTCGAGCCTTCGCGCATAGACGTAAATATTCACCCCACAAAGACCGAAATAAAATTCGAGGACGAGCAGAGCCTGTGGAAAATAATCGCCGCAGCCGTGCGCGAGTCGCTGGGACGATTCAACGCCGCCCCGGGCCTCGATTTTGATGCCGAGGAGATGCCCGACATTCCCGCAATAAACATTCCGACGGACAATAATCGACCCGTATCGGCTCCCAAAATATCCTATAAGCCCGATTATAACCCTTTTCGCCGCATAAAGCCCGACTATCAGCGAGGCGGCGAGAATTGGGAAATGCTGTATGGCGAAACAAGGGGGGCGGTGGTTGACCTCTCGCCATTTGAGGATATTCCGGCCACGCAGCCGAGCCCCGAGCCTGCTCCCGTCGAGCCGGGCAGGCTGCATCTTGCGGTTGACGAGTTTGTGCCAATGTCGCAGTACAAAGGGCAGTATCTGCTTATCCCCGCAAAGTCGGGACTTATGTGGGTGCATCAGCGCCGAGCGCATATTAGGGTGTTGTACGAGAAATATCTCGAACAGTTAAGCACGCAGAAGGGTTGCGTGCAGGGACTTTTATTCCCCGAGCGCGTCGAGCTTACCCCGGCCGAGGCTGCCACATTTGAAGCAATTGCACCCGAGATTCAGAGCCTCGGGTTCGACGTCTCGTCGCTTGGCGGCGGTAGTTATTCGCTCAACGGCTCGCCCGTTGGCGCTGAGGGACTCTCGCCGTCGGAACTGCTGATGGATGTCGTACACTCGGCAATGGAACAGACTGCGGGCGTCGATAAACAACTACACCACAGGCTGGCCCTTGCAATGGCGCGTAAGGTAGCAATTGTAAAGGGACAGATACTCTCGCCCGAGGAGATGAGCGAACTTATATCGGCCCTTTTTAAGACCAACGAACCCGCCCGAACACCCGACGGACAGATAATCGTCTATATAATGCCCGACAGCGAAATTGACCGAAAATTTGCCCGATAATGCCCCGAGGTGCTATTTTGAGCAAGAAAAAAATGTTTTTTATAGTTAAAATATGTTAATACACCTGTTTTTCGATACTCTTTAGTGCAAGTGTTAATAAAATTTACGTAAATTTGCAAACCAAGATTTATTGGCTTAATGGGTGAAAAAGATATGTGTGCGATGTTTACGCAAACATTTTTTTGTCGATTACGTTTAAATAAAACAAGGTAATTGGGTTGAATTTATAATTTTAAGTATCTAATTAAATACAAGTATGAAAAAATTTATGATGTCGCTGGCTATTGCCAGTATTGCAATGGTCTCTTTTGCACAAGAGACAGTAAGCGAGGTCGTAGTTCCTACTGTAAAGAACAGTGTTATTACCAATAGCTTTGGTAGTAACTGGTTTATAGATGTGAACGTAGGCGGTCAGGTTTACAACCCCGTTGTTACTCGCGGTGAGGGTATGTTCGATCACTTGACACTTCCCGCAATTTCGGCTCACGTTGGTAAATGGCACACTCCCGGCTTTGGTTGGAGAATCGGTTACAACGGTTACGAAATTGAGCCATACAAAGATGCCGATGCAGTAAGCTACTACAACGTGCATTTTGATGCTTTGTTCAACGTAAGAAACCTTATCCTTGGTTACGACGAGAAGCGTGTATGGGGTATAATTCCTTATGTAGGATTCGGTTATGCAGGTAACCTCGATGTTGAGGGTGCAGGTGGTAAAGGAAAGCGCGGCTCACTCACCGGTAACTTTGGTGTTTTGCAGACTTGGCGTGTTGCAAAGCGTTGGGCTATTAACCTTGAGCTTGGTTCAATGATGGCTAAGAAGGAGTTTGCGGCACCAACTTCTAATAAAACTTCTAACGGTTACGATTGGGCTTTCACAGCTCAGGTGGGTGTTACATTCCGTCTCGGAAAGTGCACTTGGGATAACACTCCCGACCTCGACGCTATTATGGCTCTTAACGCTGCCGCTCTTGCCGAGCTTAACGCACAGCTTCAGGCTAAGGAGTCGGAGAATGCTCAGTTGAAGTCTCAGCTTGCTGCTGCCAAGAATGCTCTCTCGCAGGCACAGGTTAAGATTAAGCAGCTTGAGAACGAGCCCAACTACGTTGACGTAGCTCAGTCGGTATTCTTCGCATTCAACTCTTCTAAGATTGCTTCTAAGAAGGAGATTATCAACCTCCAGTCTCTTGCAGATGCTGCTAAGAACTCAGGCGTTAAGCTCTCTGTAATTGGTTACGCTGACAGCGCTACAGGTTCGGCTGCTTACAACCAGAAACTCTCTGAGGCTCGTGCAAACGCTGTTGCCGAGAAACTCGTCGAGCTTGGTGTTCCCCAGAGCCAGCTTATTGTTGAGGGTAAGGGTGGTGTAGATGTTGAGAAGCCCGCTCGCTTCAACCGTCGTGTTATCATCTCTATCGCAAAGTAATTTTGTCAATAAGATAATTTATCAGTCAGAGGCAGACCGTTGTCTGCCTCTGACTTTTTTTGTCGGTCGTTTGCTTTTCTGTCTGTTGTTGCGTCCCGAGAAAAGTATTTATTAGGCCTAAAAACTTCTTTTGTTACCACTTTTTATGTAAAAAGAGCAATTATTGAGAAAAAAGTGCCGAAAAATTTGTGTATTAAAAAAGAAACATCTATCTTTGCATCGCAATTAAGGGTTGCAGCCTTTCGGGCGTTTAGCTCAGCTGGTTTAGAGCATCTGCCTTACAAGCAGAGGGTCGGCGGTTCGAATCCGTCAACGCCCACGAAAGGTAAGTGATAGAGTAGATTTTTTCTTTGGTTGCAATCCTTGTTTATTCGGGCGTTTAGCTCAGCTGGTTTAGAGCATCTGCCTTACAAGCAGAGGGTCGGCGGTTCGAATCCGTCAACGCCCACCGAAAGTAGCCTGCGTAAAGCAGGTTTTTTTTGTTTATGGCGGCTTCTTGTTGAGAAAAAACAAAAAGGCTGTCGTAGTGTTTAAAATTTATAAACTTTATTGGCTTTTCGGGTGTTTATGCCTAAAAAGTACTACTTTTGTAGCCGAAAAACGTTTTTACAAAATAATTCTGTTAAGATTATAATCACAACAATGGAACTTGACATTCTTACTGCAATATCACCTATAGATGGCCGCTATAGGGGTAAGACTGAGACGCTGGCCGAGTATTTCTCTGAATATGCGCTGATGAAATATCGCGTACTTGTTGAGATTGAGTATTTCATTGCGCTGTGCGAGATTCCTTTGCCTCAGCTTAGTGGCGTCGATGCTACACTGCTGCCGGGCCTGCGCAAAATTTACACCGAGTTTACTACCGATGATGCGCGTCGCATCAAAGAGATTGAGAAGGTTACCAACCACGATGTAAAGGCGGTTGAGTATTTTATAAAGGAGCGTCTCGATGCTATCGGCGGATTCGATAATTATAAGGAGTTTATCCATTTTGGTCTCACCTCACAGGATATAAACAATACCTCTATTCCCCGCACAATAAAGGATGCGCTCGAGAATAGCTACTATCCTGCTGTTGAGGAACTTATCGCTCAGCTTAGGGAGTATGCCGAGGCGTGGAAAGAGATTCCTATGCTGGCGCGTACACACGGACAGCCTGCCTCGCCCACGCGTTTGGGTAAGGAGGTGATGGTGTTTGTCTATCGTCTCGAAACGCAGCTTGCACAGCTCAAGAGTTGCGTAATCTCGGCAAAATTCGGCGGTGCGACGGGTAATTTTAACGCTCATAATGTAGCCTACCCCGAGATTGATTGGAAGGCTTTCGGCAATAAGTTTGTGAGTGAGAAATTGGGCCTTGAGCGCGAGCAATATACCACACAAATATCGAACTACGATAATTTGGCAGCACTCTTCGATGCTATGCGTCGCATAAACACCATAATAATTGATATGAACCGCGACTTTTGGCAGTATATCTCAATGGAATTCTTCAAGCAGAAGATTAAGGCCGGCGAGGTGGGTTCGAGTGCAATGCCTCACAAGGTTAATCCCATCGACTTCGAGAATAGCGAGGGTAATCTTGGCATTGCAAATGCCATCCTCGACCATCTTGCAATGAAGCTGCCTGTATCGCGTCTGCAACGCGACCTCACCGACTCGACAGTGCTGCGCAACGTGGGCGTGCCTATGGGGCATATGCTAATTGCCGTGAAAAGCTCGTTGGTGGGACTGCGCAAGCTGCTCTTGAACGAGGCTGCAATATCGGGTGAGCTCGACAACAGTTGGAACGTGTGCGCCGAGGGTATTCAGACCATTCTGCGTCGCGAGGCTTATCCCAACCCCTACGAGGCACTGAAGGCTCTGACACGCACCAATAGCAAGATTGACAGAGAGGCGCTGCTAAAATTCATCGAGGGATTGGACGTCTCTGAGGCTGTAAAAGAGGAGCTGCGCGCAATTACTCCGCACACATATACGGGTATCTAAGAGCCGGCGAGGCTCGACGAGCAAAACAAATTGCTCTTTAACCACAAGGTTATAAGAAACAAATTGGACCGTGAGGTTCGTAAAAATATAAAATAATGGATAATTACAAAGAGAAGCGTCAGGGCGGCTACACTCCCCGCGGCGGGAATCGTGAGCGCTCGTTCGACAACAATTTCAACGCAGAGTTTCGTAAGAAACAACAGCGTCCTCGCTTTACAAAAGAGCAGGATGGACGCCGACAGTATGTACGCAGCGAGTATCGCGGTAACGCCGAGGGTGCTAACCGCTATTCATCATACAACGGCCGTCAGCAGCAGAGCGGCGGCGAGGGCGAACGTAATTACAACCGTTTCGAGCCACAGACGGGCGAGCGTCAGTATGACCGCCGTCGCAGCGGCGGCTATCGCAGCGGCGAGGGACACAGTGTGAACAACGGCAACTACAGCCGCTCGTACAGCACACAGCATCGTGCGGGATACGGTCAGCGTGGAAACAGAAGCGCATCGTACGACCCCAATGCAAAATACAGCGCCAAGAAACGCATCGTCTATCGCGAGGCGGCAATCGACCCCGATGCTCCCGTGCGTCTGAACAAATATCTTGCCAATGCAGGAATATGCTCGCGTCGCGAGGCCGACAATTACATCGAAGCAGGCCTTGTGAGCGTCAACGGCACAGTGGTTACCGAGCTTGGAGTAAAAGTAACACCTGCCGATGATATTCGCTTCAACGGCGAGCGTGTGAATCCCGAGCGCAAGGTATATGTGCTGCTCAATAAGCCCAAAGACTGCGTTACCACCGTTGACGACCCTCAGGAGCGTCGCACCGTACTCGACTGCCTCAAAGGCATCGGCAAAGAGAGAATATACCCCGTGGGACGTCTCGACCGCAACACAACGGGAGTACTGCTGCTCACCAACGACGGAGATATGGCATCGAAGCTCACTCACCCCAAATTTATGAAAAAGAAAATCTATCACGTAACTTGCGACAAGAATGTGGCAATGTCGGATATGGACTTATTGGCAAGCGGGATAGAGCTTGAGGACGGCCCCATCTATGCCGACGAGGTGAGCTACGTAAACGATGCCGACCGTTCGCAGATAGGAATAGAGATTCACTCGGGAAAGAACCGCATCGTGCGCCGTATGATGGAGCACTTAGGCTATCGCGTTGTAAAACTCGACAGAGTGCTCTTTGCCGGCCTCACAAAGAAAAACCTCAAGAGAGGCGATTGGCGCTATCTTACCGAGAAAGAGGTTAATATGCTGCGAATGGGAGCATACGAATAACAGAAACACAAGAAAAACAGAATAGAATCGTATGAAAGCTATAAGACGAACAAAAATTTCAGACCTACTGAAAAGTACAGCTTTTGGTACCGAGGTGAACGTAAGAGGTTGGGTCAGAACACGCCGCAGCAGCAAACAGGTTGCATTCGTGGCGCTGAACGACGGCTCGACAATAAAGAATGTGCAGGTGGTAATTGACGTCGAGAAATTCGACGAGGAGATGCTGAAGCTCCTCACAACGGGTGCCTGCCTTAGTGTAAACGGTATGTTGGTCGAGTCTATCGGCGGCGGACAGTCGGTAGAGATTCAGGCAACGGAGATTGAGGTGCTGGGCGAGTGCGATAATACCTATCCTCTGCAAAAAAAGGGTCAGACAATGGAGTATATGCGCACGGTGGCTCACCTGCGTCCCCGCACAAATACCTTCGGCGCAGTGTTCCGCATACGCCACAATATGGCCTACGCTATACATAAATTCTTCCACGATAAGGGTTTCTACTATTTCCATACTCCCATTATCACTGCGTCCGATTGCGAGGGTGCCGGACAGATGTTTCAGGTAACCACAATGAACCTCTACGACCTTAAAAAGGACGACGAGGGCAGCATAAAGTACGACAGCGACTTTTTCGGCAAGCAGGCTAGCCTCACCGTATCGGGACAGCTCGAAGGTGAGCTTGCAGCAACGGCGCTCGGTGCAATCTATACATTCGGCCCCACGTTCCGCGCTGAAAATTCAAATACTCCGCGCCACCTTGCCGAATTTTGGATGATTGAGCCCGAGGTTGCCTTCAACGACATCACCGACAATATGGACCTTGCCGAGGAGTTTATTAAATATTGTGTGCAGTGGGCACTCGACCACTGTATGGAGGATATTACTTTCCTTAACAATATGATTGACAAGGGATTGATTGAGCGTCTGCGCTCAATCGTCGATACCGAGTTTGTACGTCTCGCTTATACCGACGGAATAAAAATTCTTGAGGAGGCGGTTGCCGCCGGTCATAAATTTGAATTCCCCGTATATTGGGGTGTTGACCTTGCCTCGGAGCACGAGCGTTATCTTGTCGAGCATCACTTTAAACGTCCTGTGATACTCACCGACTATCCCAAAGAGATTAAGGCTTTCTATATGAAGCAGAATGAGGATGGAAAGACGGTGCGTGCTATGGATGTGCTCTTCCCCAAGATTGGCGAGATTATCGGTGGCTCGGAGCGCGAGGCCGACTATGGCAAGCTGCTGGCCCGCATCGAGGAGCTCGGTATTCCTATGAAGGATATGTGGTGGTATCTTGATACTCGTCGTTACGGTTCGTGCCCTCACTCGGGATTCGGATTGGGCTTCGAGCGTCTGCTGCTCTTTGTTACGGGAATGGCCAATATTCGCGATGTAATCCCCTTCCCCCGTACTCCCAATAATGCAGAGTTCTAATTGAAATATCTCAGATAGTGCTTAAGCGGGCGCCCGATTGATTATCGGAGCGCCCGCTTAATTTTGTTAAAAAAAGGGGAAACTCCTGTTTTAATCGCAATAAAAATATTATACTTGCGTTGTGTAAGTAAATAACCGGTATAAACTCTATAAAATTCCCTGCGAAATGGACAACAACAGATATTGCGTAATTATGGCCGGAGGAGTGGGTAGCCGTCTGTGGCCTCTGAGCAGGAAACATCTTCCCAAACAATTTCACGACCTTTTGGGTTGTGGCAGGACTATGCTGCAACAGACTTTCGACCGTTACAGCCGCATTGTGCCTAAAGAGAATATAATAGTATCGACGAATATAATTTACTCGCAGCTGGTGCGCGAGCAGTTGCCACAGTTGTCGCCCGACCAGATTCTGCACGAGCCGTCGTTCCGCGGGACGGCCCCCAGCATTGCCTATGCTGCCTGCCACATAAGGCAGCTTAATCCCAAGGCGAGCATCGTGGTTGCACAGAGCGACCAATTGGTGCTGAAAGAAGACCTTTTTGTCGAAACTCTCGGCCGCGGGCTCGATTATGTGGCCGAGCATAACAGATTGGTTATTATAGGCATAAAGCCTACCTGCCCCGAGACACGCTACGGATATATTCAGGTGGACGACCGTGGGGCAAAGGAGGCGACCGGCTCGCTCTACAAGGTGCGCACTTTCACCGAGAAGCCTGCCTATGAGTTTGCACGTGTCTTTATGGAGAGTGGCGAGTTTTATTGGAATTCGGGAATTTATATATGGAACGTGCAGACAGTGGTCGAGACGCTATCGAAGCTGCTGCCTGATATGATGGCCGAGTTTGAGCGTCTCTTTAACGAGTTTCCAAATCGCGACGAGCGTCGCCGAAGAATATATGAGGCTTATACGTCGTTCCCGAATGCTGCGATGGATACGGCTGTTATGGAACGTGCCGATAATGTTTTTCTTCTGGCCGGGGAGTTTGGATGGGCTGATATTGGTACGTGGGACTCGCTCTACGGCACTCTGCCCAAAGATGTCGATGGGAATGTGATAATGCACTCGCACACAATTGCTTATGACAGCCATAATAATGTGGTGTCGCTGCCTAAAGGTAAGCTGGCCGTGATTCAGGGCCTCGAGGATTTGCTGATTGTTGACGAGGGTAACGTGCTGCTTGTGTGCAAAAAGGGCTGCGAGGGTGATATTCGTAAATTCCGCAACGATGTGCTGATGAAGCTGGGCGATGATTTTGTGTGATTGTTTGCTCTAAAGAGTTTTAAAACAATTAGCGGAATAAATTTTAAACAGCTTTTAAATAAATATTTCAAGCATCAAAAAAAGCGCCTTGACAGGCGCTTTTTTTTGATGCTTTATCGGATTATCCATTTATAGTCGTGAGGCTGTGTCTTTTTGGGGTCGTAGTGCAGGGCCTCGGCGTCGGGGATAAGCACTGTGTAGCTTTTGCGGGCGCTGTTGGGCATTGTGCTGCTGCGCATCCACGGGTTGGCTTCGCGCAGTTGCAGGAATGTGAGATTGTGCTTCCTTGCAACGTCGGGCCAGCTGACCGAGCTTTTGTCTATGGTGATTGTGCTTTTTATGGGGAGCGGCGGGTAAAGGTCGCTCTTCTTTATTATGAACCCGTAGTTTATGGGGTCGGCAAAGATACATTTTACTGCCAATAGGCGGAAAAGATAGCGCGAGGTCTCGGGCACAAGCACGAGGTCGATTGCGTTGCTCTGTTTCTGCGCCTCGATGCGCTTGGATATATTGGCGGTGCCGGCGTTGTAGCTGGCTGCGACGGTCATCCAATTGCCAAACTCCTCGTAGCTCTTTTTTAGGTATTTGCAGGCGGCGCGGGTGGCTTTCTCGATGTTGTAGCGCTCATCGACGTGGTTGTTGACTTCGAGCCCATATTCGCGCCCTGTCTTTTCCATAAACTGCCACAGGCCGGCGGCGCCCACCGCCGAGCGGGCGTGAATGTCGCCGTTGCTCTCTATTATCATAAGGTATTTAAAATCGTCGGGCACGCCGCACTCTTTTAGTATGGGCTCGACGATGGGAAAGAGGCGGTTGGCACGCTTTATTTGCAGCATTGTGTTTATGTGCGAGTAGGTAAAAGCCAGAATCTCGCGGTCCATACGCTCGCGGCGGTCGTGCTGTGTGAGTGTTATCTCCTCGCCGGCGAATGTCAGGCTTGTGGGTACTTGTGGCGAGATGCAGCAGTAGGGAATCTGCGAGTAGGGCATATTCTCGTTGCTGCAACCGAGGTTCGACTGTAACATCCATCCGCATAATATTGCAATGGTTGCGATTGATGCAATTTTTACTGTTTCTTTCATTCTTAATATCTCTTTTGAGAGTGAGGCACGAAGATAGTACTTTTGCTGCAAATAACGCTCTCTTTTTTCGGTAAAAATGGTTTTTTATTGCTACCTTTGCACGGTATTTGTCGGTTGTGCAGCCTTTGCCCTAAGGGGGGCTTCTCGTTTTGTGTAAATGTGAGGGGGCTTATGCTTGGGGCGATGGGCGCTGACACGTTAGTTTTTTGACAAATTTCTTATTGTTCTTTTAGGTAATTTTATGGAGGAATTTGAACTTATTGCCAAGACTTTTCAGGGACTCGAAGAGGTATTGGCGCAGGAATTGACTGATTTGGGAGCCAATAATGTACAGATTGGCCGTCGTATGGTCTCGTTTACGGGCGACAAGGCTCTGATGTATAAGGCTAACTTCTGCCTTAGGACGGCTGTGCGTATTCTAAAGCCTATTCTTCACTTTAAGGCTTCGGACGCCGATGAGGTTTATAATGTTATCAAGAGTGTCGAGTGGAGCGAGTATCTCGATAGTAATTCTACATTCTCGGTCGATTCGGTGGTTTATAGCGACGTGTTCCGCCATTCAAAATTTGTGGCCTATCGTGTCAAGGATGCCATTGCCGATTATTTCAACGAGCGCGAGGGGCGCCGTCCGTCGGTGCGTCTCAATAATCCCGACCTTATCTTCCACATACATATTGCTCACGAGGAGTGTACGCTGGCTTTTGACAGCTCGGGCGAGTCGTTGCATCGTCGCGGATACCGCGTCGAGACGGGTGCCGCGCCCATTAACGAGGTGCTTGCGGCGGGTATGATTCTGCTCACAGGCTGGAGGGGCGAGTGCGATTTTATCGACCCTATGTGCGGCTCGGGCACGCTGCCCATCGAGGCTGCGCTCATTGCACGCAATATTGCTCCGGGTGTGTTCCGTCAGAGCTATGCGTTTGAAAAGTGGAGAGACTTTGACGAGGAGCTTTTCCGCTCTATTTTCGACGACGACTCGGCCGAGCGCGAGTTTAACCACAAGATTTACGGATACGACGTTGACGGCCGTATGGTGGCTTGTGCGCGTCGCAACGTAAAGTCGGCTATGATGGGCGATATTGTCTCTATCGAGTGCCGCGACATTAAGGATTTTCAAGAGCCGGCCGAGCGCGCTGTGATGGTGGTGAATCCTCCTTACGGCGAGCGTCTCGTATCGGATAATCTGCTGGGGGTGTATAAAGAGCTCGGCAGCCGTCTGAAGCACGCTTTTCAGGGCAACGAGGCTTGGGTGATAAGCAGCAGCTACGACTGCTTCGACCAGATTGGTCTGAAGGCCTCGGCGCGCATCCCTCTTTTCAACGGCGACCTCGACTGCGAGCTGCGTAAATATGAGCTTTTTCAGGGAAAATACAAGGGCTTCCGCGACGAGGGCAATATGCTGAAGAAGGATTTTGCGCCGCTCAAGAGAAAATCGCGCCTCACGGGGCTCGATGGCGAGCAGAGGGGCGCGAGCCGCGCAGCGGCCGATGGCGATGCACCCGACAGCGACGCTTCGATGCGTCGTCGCCGCGAGCTTGAGTCTTATTTCAAGACACGCACGGCACAGCGCGTAAAGGCCGATAGAAAGGAGCGTACTGCCGAGGCTTCCGGGGGTGAGGAGCGTCGAGGCGGCGAGCGCAGCGATAATAGAAGCGCCGAGCGTCGGCCGTCGGCACCCCGAAGCAATGTCCGCGGATGGGGTGGCGAGGATAATAAGCCCCGCGAGCGTCGAGGCTCGGCAACGGGTGGCCGTCCTTTCCTCAAAGGCGGAAAGCGCGGCGGCGCAGGCAAAGGAGGCCGAAACAAGGAGTAAACAGAGTAAATTAACAACAGGGCCCGTGGGCAGCCGAGGGTGGGGAAAAACAATCCTCGGCCACCACGAGGAACCGCAACAAAAATAGAACAATGAAAATATTGCTTTTAGGCAGCGGTGGACGCGAGCACGCACTTGCTTGGAAAATTGCGCAGAGCGCAAAGGTTGAGAAACTTTACATTGCCCCCGGAAATGCCGGAACATCGGCCGTGGGAGAAAATGTCGCAATCTCGGTATGCGATTTTGAGGCAATAGCGACATTTGTCCTCGAAAATGGTATCTCTATGGTGGTAGTGGGCCCCGAGGACCCATTGGTAAAGGGAATATACGACTATTTCAAGGGCGACGAGCGCTTGGCACACGTTGCCGTCATCGGCCCCTCGCGCGAGGCTGCGCAGCTCGAAGGCAGCAAGAGCTTTGCCAAAGATTTTATGCAGCGCCACAATATCCCTACGGCGGCCTATAAGGCTTTTGACGGGACGCAGATTCTCGAGGCTTATAAATTCCTCGAGGGGCTGAAGGCTCCCTACGTGCTCAAGGCCGATGGTCTGTGTGCGGGAAAGGGTGTGCTGATAGTGCCCACGCTTGACGAGGCAAAGGCTCAGCTCAAGGATATGTTCGACGGAATGTTCGGCAGCTCATCGGCGACGGTGGTCATCGAGGAGTTTCTCGACGGAATAGAGTGCTCGGTGTTTGTGCTCACCGACGGAAAGGATTATGTGCTGCTGCCCGAGGCTAAGGACTATAAGCGCATCGGCGAGGGTAACACAGGCCTTAACACCGGTGGAATGGGCTCAATATCGCCCGTGCCCTTTGCCGACGAGCAGTGGATGAAGAAGGTGGATGAACGCATTGTGCGTCCCACGGTCGAGGGCCTCGCGGCCGACGGCCTGCTCTATAAGGGCTTTATCTTCTTCGGCCTTATAAACGTCGAGGGCGAGCCTATGGTAATTGAGTATAATGTGCGTATGGGCGACCCCGAGACCGAGTCGGTGATGCTGCGTCTGAAGAGCGACATTGTCGAGCTGTTCGAGAAGGTTGATGCAGGCACGCTCGCAGGCACAACCGCCGAGTTTGACGAGCGCACCGCCGTGTGTGTGATGCTTGTCTCGGGCGGTTACCCCGAGGCTTACGGCAAGGGCTACGAAATGACGGGATTCGAGAGGGTCGAGGATAGTATTCTGTTCCACGCGGGAACGGCCGTCAAGGATGGTAAGGTGGTTACTGCCGGAGGACGTGTGCTTGCCGTCTGCTCGTATGGCAGCAACCGCGGCGAGGCTCTCGAAAAGTCGTTCCGCTCGGCTAATGTCATTGATTTTGAGAAGAAGTATTTCAGAGGAGATATAGGCTTTGATTTATAATAACGGAAATTCGCTCCAACGGCAGTTTGTTATCGGCAGATATACGCTGACGCTTTTGTTGGGTGGCGCGGCGCTGCTGTGGTTGGCGGGGGTGATGGGCGAGATTGCTTTTGGCAGTGTCGGCCCGCACTCCTTTTGGAGTGGTTTTCTGCCTCTTTGGATTGAGGAGGCTCTTGCCTTTGGCGTTTATGTGGCTGCTGCTTTGCTGCTTAACTCTTTTGTCATTATCGAGGGGCGTACGCCGTGGTTGGGCGGCCTTTTTGTGTGGCTGACGGCCTGCTGTCTGACGTTGCACGGCAATCTGACGTTGGCGCTCTCGGTGCTTGTGCTGTTGCTGCTGGTGGCTGTACTTACGGCGTGTCATCCTCGCGAGAATGTGCAGCGGTGGGTCTATGCGACATTTGCGCTTTTTGCGACGGCAGCTCTATGGGTGCCGCAGTTTGTTTGTCTGCTGCCTCTGTGTCTTTTATTTATGTCGATGACAGGGGTTATGAACGTGAGGAATGTTTTTGCGGCGCTGCTTGGACTGCTCACCCCTCTGTGGATGCTTTTCGCAGTGATAGTCATTGTACCCGAGCTCTCGTTCTTGGGGCAGGCGCCGGCCGATAGGCTCGACGGGCTGTTGCTCTTCTCTTTTGCAGTGCCACGGCCTGATATTTTGCTCCCGATGGCAATAGAGGCTGTTGTTACGCTGTGGGCCGCGGCTCTTTTTTCGCGTTGTCCCAGCCCTGCAAAGCCGCTTATGCGTCGTGTGCTGTCGCTCTTTATTTATATGAATATATATTTGTGGCTGCTGTCGTGGCTGCTGAGCGACTGTGCTTCGGTTTTTTTTGTGTGGCGTCTGCCGGGGGTGGCGCTCTTTGTGGCGTATATCTTCTCGCTCAGGTTCACAAAATTGTATAACATCTGTTTTTGGATATTGGCTCTGATGTCAATTGTAGTTGTTTTGTTTAATGTTTGGCTATGGATTTTTTAGTTGACTTTTTTAGTGCATACGGCTATTTGGGAATGGGATTTATGGCCTTTCTCTCGGGCTCGGTGCTGCCTCTGACGAGTGAGGTGCTGATGATTATCCTTATGGGAATGGGGCTGAACACTTTCGGCCTTGTGCTTGTTTCTACCATTGGAAATACGATAGGAGGAGTTACTTGTTACTATACGGGGCGCATTGTGTCGAAGGAGCGTGTGGCGCGCCTCTTTCGGGTGTCGGACAGACGTATGCATCAGGCCGATAGGATTATTAACAGATACGGTTATTGGGCGTCGTTTCTCTCTTTTGTCCCGCTTATAGGCACGGCTATCCTGCTTACTTTGGGGGTTATGCGTGCCGACACTGTGAAGGTTACGGCCATTATGATGCTTGGTAAGTTTTTGCGTTATCTGCTCGTCGGACTGTCGTATGTGGGCTTTGCGGGGCTTTTCTCGTTCTGATAAATAAAAGAATATGAGGTTTTTGGTTGTTTTTCTGTTTGTGCTTTCTGCTCTTGGC
This sequence comes from Bacteroidaceae bacterium, assembly GCA_017407905.1. Lineage (GTDB taxonomy): Bacteria > Bacteroidota > Bacteroidia > Bacteroidales > Bacteroidaceae > HGM04593. The sequence continues at coordinate 43,815 of JAFQVS010000078.1, forward strand.
TGTTCGTCGCGGGGCGACGAGCAGCTGCGTCTGCTCACTGTAACGACCGAGCCTTACAGATTCGTGGTCGAGGCGGTTGCGGGCGATGGTTGGAGGGTGAATACTCTTGTGCCACGGGGAGGCGACCCCGAGACTTTCGACCCTACGGTGCGCGATATTATGTCGCTAAGCGATAGTCGGGCCTATTTTATGGTGGGCGGGCTCGGGTTCGAGGATGCTTGGCGGGGGAGGATTGCCGAGATGTTTCCCGCGCTGAGGATGGTTGATACCTCTCTCGGGATTGTGCGCGAGAGTGGCGACCCGCATCTGTGGTGCTCGCCCGATAATATGCTGCTTATTGCCGATAATGTGTGCGAGGCTCTTTGTCGTGTGGATAGTGCGGGCGCCGAAGGCTACCGCACCCGCTGTGATAGTCTGCGTGCCGTGATTGACGAGACGCATCGGCTGATTAAGGGGCGCTTAGAGGCTGCCGAGCGACGCACTTTTGTTGTTTTTCATCCCACACTCACCTATTTTGCGCGTCTCTACGGGTTGCGGCAGCTGGCGATAGAGGAGGAGGGAAAGGAGCCTTCGGCGGCGCATATAAAGGCTGTCATCGACACTGCGCGCAGCGAGAATGTTGCCATTGTGTTTGTGCAGCGCGAGTTTGACAGCAAGAATGCAATAACGGTCGCTCGCGAGATTGGCGCAAGGGTGGTTACAATAGACCCGTTGAGCTACGAATGGCGAAAGGAGCTGTTAAATATCGCCGATGAAATGGTCGAAAATAAGTAGTATCGTACAACTATGATAAAATTCCAAAATGTCTCTTTTTCGTATGGCGCAGCGCCGCTGCTCGATGGGGTGAACCTCGAGATTGGGAGGCACGACTTTTGGGCAATCGTCGGTGCCAACGGCTGCGGAAAGACGACGCTGCTGAGGCTCATTATGGGGCAGTTGCATCCATCGTCGGGCTCTATTGTGCGCAGCGAGGAGGCGACTATTGGTTATCTGCCGCAATATTCCCGCATCGACAAGGCTTTCCCAATGACGGTGCGCGAGGCTGTCTCGCTGGGGCTTGTGGATAGGGGGAATATGTTTAATCCTTTTGTCCGCAGCGATGCGGCGTCTGTTGATGAGGCTATGGAGCGTATGCGGGTGGCGCATCTCGCGCGCAAGAGTGTGGGCCGGCTGAGCGGAGGCGAGCTGCAACGTGTGCTGTTGGCGCGCGCTGTCGTGTCGCGTCCCGCAGTGCTGCTGTTGGACGAGCCCTCGACCTATCTTGATGCTGCCTCGGAGGAGCGTATGTATAGTCTGCTATGCGAGCTTAACCGCGACTGTGCCATTGTGCTTGTGGGGCATAATGTCGAGGCGCTGCGCGCCTCGGCCTCGTTTATGGCCTTTGTCGATGGGGGCGTAAGGGTGGAAAAGTGTAACCGCGCGGACGCTTTTACTACAAAAGAGGGCTAATTATTGCCCTCGGCTCATTTGTTTCTCACGATAAAAAAGTAAATTTGCAACGTATGAGGGCGATAATGCTTCGGCAACAGATTGTCGGTGCGGTTTCCGAGCCCAATAAAAAACACGTAATCTGCTATCTGCAATGAGAAAAGAGAGGAATATATTGACGGCGCTTGTGTGCAACGTCCTTTTGGCCTATTTTGTGCTTGCCGTGTGCCGCCTGCTGTTCGTTGTTGTAAACTACGATATTTATGCCGAGGGGCTGCGCTCGGCGCAATTGTGGCTTATGGCTAAGGGTGCGCTGCGCTTCGATACGTCGGCTGTGTGCTATCTGAATATCCCGTATGTTGTGGCGCTGCTGCTGCCGTTGCATTTTAAGGAGGGTGCTGCGATGCAGACAATTGCCCGATGGTTGTTTGTTGTGTGCAACGCCGTTGGAGTGATTGCCAATTTGTGCGATATTGTATATGTGCCCTTTGGCGGACGACGTACAACGTGGTCGCTTTTCTCGGAATTTTCTAACGAGGGTAATATTGGTAAGGTTGTTGCGGTGGAGCTTGTGGCTCATTGGTATCTTGTGCTTGCAGCCGTTATTATAATATGGCTTCTGTGGCGATTATATACTCCTGCTCGCAAAGGCTATAACAGGGTGGTCTATTATGTGTCGCACACGGTACTGCTGGCGGCGGTTGCCCCGCTTATTATATTTGGCATACGCGGTGGAGTGGGACGTACCGTACGCCCCATAAGCCTCAATGACGCCAATGAATATATTGCCTCGCCCGCGCAGGCTGCCATTGTACTTAACACCCCCTTTTCGATGATTCGCACGATTGGAAAGAATCCCTTTAACGAGATGAATTTCTTCGATGAAAAGGAACTAAATAATATTTTTAACCCCATCCACGAGTATGCCGCCGACACCGCCTCACAGCGAAAAAATGTGGTGGTGTTTATAGTCGAGAGTTTCGGAAAGGAGTATATCGGGGCGTTTAATCCGCATCGCTCCGAGCCCTCGCTCACCCCCTTCCTCGACTCGCTCATTGCAGTGAGCCACACTTATGCCCGCTCTTACGGCAACGGCCGAAAAAGCATCGACGGAATGCCGTCGGTGCTCTCGGGTATTCCAATGTTCGTCGAGCCGTTCTTTGTAACACCCGCCTCGCTGAACCGGGTAAGCGGAATTGCGGGCGAGCTTGCCACGGAGGGCTATCATACGGTCTTTTTCCACGGTGCGCCCAATGGCTCTATGGGCTTTCAGGCGTTTGCAAAGGCAACGGGCTTTAAAGAGTATTACGGGCAGGATGAGTATGATGCGGCCTACCCGGGCAACGACGATTTTGACGGCTCTTGGGCCATCTGGGACGAGCCTTTCTTTAAATTCTATGCTCGGACGCTGAACACTCTGCCGCAGCCTTTTGTTGCTTCGATGTTCAGTGCATCGTCGCACCATCCGTTTGCAATCCCGGCGCAGTATGCCGATGTTTATAAGGAGGGGAAATTGCCCATCCATAAGTGCATACAATATACCGACAATGCTCTGCGGGGCTTTTTTGAAAGTGTGCGCGGCGAGGAGTGGTTCCGTAACACTCTTTTTGTAATCACGGCCGACCACTCGAATCAGTGCCTCGACCAATATTATAATACCTCGGCGGGTATTTTCGAGCTTCCCATAATATTCTACGACCCCTCGGGCGAGGGGCCTTTTGCTCCCGGAGTGGATAGCGTGCGCATTGCGCAGCAGATTGACATTATGCCTACGGTGCTCGATTTTTTGGGTTACACGCGCCCGTTCCTTGCATACGGCAAGAGCCTCCTTGACGTAGCGCCCGAGGATAGTTACGCCGTTAATTGGTTGAGTGGTCAGTATCAATATTTTAAGGACGATTATTTGCTTATTTTCGACGGTGAAAAGAGTACGGCGCTTATGAACATCCGCGAGGATAAGATGCTGCAAAATAATCTCTTGGGACGGGCCGCGGGCGAGCAGCAGACTATTATGGAACGCAGTCTGAAGGCTATTATACAGGATTATATGGCACGTATGCTTGGCGACAGGTTAGTGCCCTCGAACGATAAAGAATAAATATAGAATTATGGCAACAATAATATTCCCCTCGCCAATCTTCGGGCCGGTGCACAGCCGGCGTTTAGGCGTGTCGCTGGGCATCAATCTGCTGCCGGGCGATGGAAAAGTGTGTACATTCGATTGTATATATTGCGAGTGTGGCTTCAACGCAACGCACCGCAGCCGCAGCCCTCTGCCCACGCGCGAGCAGGTGCGCGAGGCACTCGAAAAGCAGTTGCTGAGGATGAGAGAGGAGGGCACGGCCCCCGATGTTCTGACCTTTGCGGGTAACGGCGAGCCTACGATTCATCCGAGCTTCGGCCCGATTATCGACGATACAATTGCTCTGAGGGATAAGTATTTCCCCGCGGCAAAGGTCAGTGTGCTTAGTAATGCAACGCTCATAGGCCGTCCCGCCGTGTTTGAGGCGCTCAAAAAGGTCGATAATAATATTCTGAAGCTCGACACCGTCTCGACCGACTATATTGCGCGTGTCGATAGGCCTAACGACGCATATAAGCTCGACGATATTATCGAGTGTATGAAGGCTTTTAAGGGCGGCCTTGTTGTGCAGACAATGTTTATGAAGGGCTCGGCCGACGGGGTGAGTGTCGATAATACGGGCGACGAATATGTGCTCCCGTGGATTCGGACGGTAAAGGCTATTGCTCCGCGCGAGGTGATGATATATACCGTCGACCGCGAGACGCCGCAGGAGGGGCTGCTGAAAGCCTCGCCCCAAGAGCTCGACCGCATTGTGGCACTGCTCGAAAATGAGGGAATAAAGGCAACGGCATCATACTAAGAAGTTGTTTAATTTCTAATAAAGGCGCACTCTATGGTGCGCCTTTATTGGTGTCCTTTATCTGTTCTGAAAATCCTCGTATGTGGCCTGTAGTATGGCCTTTGCCCTCGATGCGCGCAAGTGCGAGGGGTCGGCGGGCTTTTCGGTGCGTATGCTGTTGGCGTCAAGGTCGTACAGGGTGAATCCTGTCGAGTCGATAAACGAAATTCCGTTGTTAAAGGCGTGATAAGCAAAAGGATAGCTGTATGCGGGCGATAGTACGTTGCGGCTGAAGGGGAAGCCCTCGATGGGCAGCCCGAGCTGTGCCAGCAGCGTTGCCGGAAGGTCGCTCTGATTGCATATTGTCTCTATGCGACGGCTCTCTCGGACGGCGCCTCCCGTCAGCAGCAGGGGGATATGGTTGCGCCCCTCGTTGCTCTGGTCAATATCCTTTGGATAGTTCGATACTGCGTGGTCGGGCATACAGATGACAAGGGTGTTGTCCCAATGCCTGCTCTCTTTAAGGTCTTTTATAAATGCGCCCAGACAGGAGTCGGTGTAGGCAAAGGCGTTTGCTATCTTATCCTCTTTTATGCGGTTGTATGGAACCGTCCACGGCTCGTGGCTGCTCAGTGTCAGATAGGTAATGTGCCACGGCTCCTCGGGGCGGTGCTCGATGAGACGGCGCAGCGAGTCGAATGTGATGTGGTCGGCAACGCCCCACAGATGGGTGTTCTGTTGCTCGGTGCTAAAATCTTTGTCGGCTATAAGCTCGTTGTATCCCGTCGAGTAAAAATAGCTCTTCATATTTGTGAAATTGATGTCTCCGCCATATAAAAAGGTATTATGGTAGCCGGCCTTGCCCAGCGACGAGGCTATGGAGGCAAGGCTCTGACTTTTTATGGGGGACTTCATCACTGAGGTCTTTGGGAACGATGTGTAGCCGCTGAGCGAGCAGATGAGGCCGCGGTCGGTGCGGTAGCTGTTGGCGTAACAGCGTGTGAAGAGCACGCCCTCTTGCGAGAGACGGTCGAAATTGGGGGTTACACCCTTTAGGCCGCCCATACTCTCGATGAGTGTGCTGCTCATTCCTTCGAGCAGGATGGTTATTATATTGGGGCGGGTAGTTGTGAGCAGCGTGTCGCTTATTGTGCTCTGCTGCGTGTATAGCCCGTCGAAGCGTGTCGCAAGCTCTTCGGGGCTGTAAAAATGGTAGGCCTCGCTGTAATCCTCGCGCTTGCCCACGGAGTATATGAAGCTGAATATGGGGTTTACGGCCGAGTGATTAAGGAATTGATTGTCGCTGAAATATACTTTTCCTATGTTGTTGGTCGATTCGCTCACGCCGCCCCTTATTCCGAGGAACATCGCTCCCGCCAGCAGGACGAGCCCGCAAAGGGCCGGTGTGCGGGGCTTTGCGGGGCGCATACTCTTGGGCGTTGAGTAGTGCAGCGCGGCAAAGAGCAGCGCGGCAAGCACTGTGAAGGCTGCGATGCGTGCAACGATGAACCCTGTGCTGACGCTCGCAAAGGCGTTTGCGGGCGAGTCTATGTAAAGCAGGAACGATGCGTCGAGCTTGAATTGCCAAAAGGGGTACAGGCTGACGTCGGCCACAAAGGCTGCCGATACTATTATTGCTGCAAACAGATTATATACAACAAGCAGCTTGCGCATCGGGAGATATACAAGGAGGCTCACAAGGGTGAGCAGAAGGGGCAGCGCTGTTATGTATCCTGCGACGGCAACGTCGAGCGTGAGGCCGTGCAGGGCCACCCGGGCGTACTCTCCGACCGAGTATCCGCCCTCGCCGGCCAATGCCATAAACAGTAGCCTCAGGGGGACGAAGCATAGCAGCAGCGTTGCGTAGTATCGGAGCAGATACAGGAATTTCTCTTTTACATTCTCCATAGTGGCACCTCTTTTTATTTACGTCCAAAATCGGCGGGAATTTCGCCCCAAAGGGCCGTCTCCCACTTTATCAGTCTGTTTGTGTAAGTGTGTGTGCGCAACCACTGCTCGGCCCTGTCGATGAGTTTGAAAAGCTCTTCGGTGCGGGCCTCGCGCGGCAGCTTGGTCTTGCACTTTTTCAGCTTTACCCACAAGAGAGCATTGTGGCTGTCGCTGTATATGGGCATTGTGTTGCCCTTTTGTCCCAAGAGTGCAAGGGCGTGCACGATGGCAAGAAACTCGCCGATGTTGTTTGTTCCATATACGGGGCCGAAATGAAAAATCTGCATTCCGCTGCCCACATATACGCCGCGATACTCCATCTGTCCGGGGTTACCGCTACAAGCGGCATCGACGGCGAGGGCGTTGAGCTCAATGGCGGACGGGAGGCTGCCGCTCGGCGGGGCCGAGGGCTCGCTCTTGGCCTTTGCTCCTATGTAGTCGTAGGGCGACGAGGCGTAGGCGCGCTCGGCCTCGGCTTGTGTGGCAAAGGATTTGTACAGTGCCTGCTTGACGCCGCTTATCTGCGCCTTGCACTCGTCCCACGATGCGTATATGCCGGGGTTGACGCCATTCCACACAACATAGTAGCGTTTCTTGCTCATAAATTCGTCGTGCGGTGTTTTTACATTCTCTCGGGAACCTCGATGCCCAAAAGGTTCATTGCGCTCTTTATCACCTTGCCTACGTTGCGTGTGAGGATGATGCGGAAGGCTTTAACGTCGGCATCCTCCTCGCGCAGGATAGAGTAGTCGTGATAGAATTGGTTGTACTCTTTGGCAAGTTCGTAGGCGTAGGCGGCAATGCCCGAGGGCGAATAGTCGCTGCCTGCCTGACGTATGACTGCCGGGTATTCGTTGAGCATACGTATGAGCGAGCACTCCTTCTCGCTTACTGCGGCGGGTGCCGAGGTGCACTCGGTGTTTACTCCGGCCTCGGCGGCCTTGCGCTCTATTGAGCGTGTGCGGGCGTAGGTATATTGGATGAAGGGGCCTGTGTTGCCGTTAAAGTCGATGGACTCTTTGGGGTTGAAGAGCATATTCTTGCGGGCATCGACCTTGAGCATAAAGTATTTGAGAGCGCCGAGGCCTATTATGCGGTTAATCTCGGCAGCCTCTTCGGGGCTTAGGCCTGAGAGCTTGCCGCCGAGCTCTTCGGATGTCTCGCGGGCGGTTGCAATCATCTCTTCCATAAGGTCGTCGGCGTCAACGACGGTGCCCTCGCGGCTCTTCATCTTGCCCTCGGGGAGCTCGACCATTCCATAGGAGAAGTGTACAAGGCCTTTGCCCCACGAGAAACCCAATTTGTCGAGCAGCAGCGAGAGTACCTGAAAATGGTAATTCTGCTCGTTGCCCACTACATATACCATCTTGTCGATGGGGTAGTCGCGGAAGCGCAGCTGTGCTGTTCCGATGTCCTGTGTCATATATACCGATGTTCCGTCGCTGCGCAGCAACAGTTTCTCGTCGAGGCCGTCGCCGCTGAGGTCGGCCCACACCGACGCGTCGGGGCGACGGTAAAAGACGCCCTTCTCGAGCCCTTCGAGCACGGTCTCTTTTCCTACTAAATATGTGTCGCTCTCGTAGTATATCTTGTCGAATCCGACACCCAATTTGCGGTAGGTCTCGTCGAATCCCTCATATACCCAGCCGTTCATTGTCTGCCACAGCGAGCGCACCTCTTTGTCGCCTGCCTCCCATTTTACGAGCATCTCGCGTGCCTCGGCCATAAGGGGCGAGGCTGCCTCGGCCTCCTCTTTTGTCATTCCACCGGCCATCAGTGAGGAGAGCTCGGCCTTGTAGTGCTTGTCGAATGCCACATAATAGTCGCCGATAAGGTGGTCGCCCTTTTTGCCGCTCGATGCGGGGGTCTCGCCCTCGCCCCACTTTTGCCAAGCGAGCATCGACTTACAGATGTGTATGCCGCGGTCGTTGACAATGTTCGTCTTTACCACGCGGTTGCCGTTGGCGGCTATGATGTTCGAGAGGGCGTAGCCCAAAAGGTTGTTGCGGATGTGTCCCAGATGCAGGGGCTTGTTGGTGTTGGGCGATGAGTACTCGACCATTACCAGCGGCGAATTTTCGTCGGCCTCGACTTTTCCCCAATTAGGTGCAAGGTCAATCTCTTGCAAAAGTCCTATCCAATATGATGGTGCGATGGCAAGGTTCAGGAAGCCTTTGACTACATTGTACGATGCAATCACGGGCTGTGTGGCGGCGAGCTGTGCGCCAATCTCGCCGGCTGTCTCCTCGGGCTTTTTGCGCGATAGCTGCAAGAATGGGAATACTACTAAGGTAAAATCACCCTCAAACTCCTTGCGGGTTTTTTGCAATTGGATTTTCTCGGGGGCAACCTCTTGGCCGTAGAGGCTCTTAAGGGCCTCTACGATGCTTTCGGTAAGAATTGTTTCTATATTCATTGTTTTTAAAATTTATTTATCGCAAATATGCCGCGAAGATACAAAATATATGTGGTTTTTTTGTTTATAATTGCTAAAAAGAGAAAATCGGGGGGCGTAGTTTTTTATTATTTCTTTAAATTGCACTATCTTCGCGGCTTGAATGATAGTTTGAACGACGATGAGAGAATTTCCTGTTGTTACCAAAAATCTGCTTGCCATAAATATTCTGATGTTTTTGGCAAAGATTGTGGTTGTTAAGAAGGGTATTAACCTTGATGCTCTGCTCGGCCTGCATCTGTTCCTTGCCGAGGATTTTATGCCTGTGCAGATTATTACGTATATGTTTATGCACGGCGATTGGATGCACCTGTTTTTCAATATGTTCGCCATTTTTATGTTCGGACGTGTGCTTGAGAGCGTGTGGGGCTCCAAACGCTTTCTGATATTTTATATGGCCACGGGCATAGGCGCAGGACTTGTGCAGGAGCTTACGCAATATATTTACTATGAGACAACTTTCTCGATGTACACAGCCGTAGATAAAGGCGCAGGGGTGATAGTCCCTATGGCCGAGTTTCTTAATGAGTGGACTACGGTGGGTGCGTCGGGCTCAATCTTTGGTATTCTGATGGCCTTTGCAATGACCTTCCCCAACGAACGACTTTTTGTGTTCCCGATTCCCGTTCCCATAAAGGCAAAATATTTTGTTCTTATGTATGGTGCTCTTGAGCTGTTCTTGGGCCTCTCGCCCCGTATGGGTGATAATGTGGCGCATTTTGCCCATCTTGGAGGAATGATATTCGGATTCTTACTAATACTTTATTGGCGTAAAAAAGGAGATATAAATGGGCCGTATTATTGATGACCTGATAAGCAGGTTCCGTAACGAGAATATTGTCGGAAAATATATTTATGTCAATGTGGCTGTCTATTTTACGATAGTCCTCATTGGCGTGTTTGCAACGCTGTTTAATGCCGTGCTGCCCATTGCCGAGGTGGTGCGTCTGCTCGAATTGCCGGCCTCGCTTGCGAGGCTGCTGTATCAGCCGTGGTCGTTGGTTACGTATATGTTTATGCACGAGGGCTTTATGCACATTCTGTGGAATATGTTGGCGCTCTATGGTTTCGGACGAATATTCTTGAATTTTTATTCTACCCGCCACTTTGTGGGGGTCTATTTTCTTGGTGGCATCGTGGGCGGATTGTTCTTTGTGGCGGCGTATAATATTTTCCCATATTTTGCTCCCATTGTGGACAAGGCTTATCTTGTGGGTGCCTCGGCAGCTGTTATGGCGGTGATTACAGCCGCTGCTCTGCGCAGCCCAAATACAACGGTTAATATGTTTATTTTCGGACAGATGCGCCTAATTACCCTTGCTGCAATAACGGTGGGCGTGTCGTTCCTGCTGCTCTCGTCGGATAATGCGGGCGGAAATTTTGCTCATATAGGCGGTGCATTGACGGGTGCCGTGTTTGCCATAATGCTCAATAAGGGACACGACGTAACCACGCTCGTGAATGCGGGAGCCGACTTTTTTGTCAAACTTTTTGCAAGAATAAAAGAGCTTTTCAAGCGCAAGCCCAAAATGAAATTCACCCGCACCGAGGGCGCTGCCAAGCACTCGGCCGACTACGACTATAATGCCCGTCGGCGCGAGAAAGAGGACGAAATGAACACAATCCTCGAAAAGGTTAAGCGCAGCGGATACTCTTCGCTCAGCGACGAGGAGAAGCGTCGTCTCTTCGACAGCTCGCAAAAGTAACAGCATAAAAAATCAAAAGTTTGAGTGAGTGTGCATTGTAAAACACAATGCACACTCGTTTTTTTGTATCGCACTGCATAAAAACAGACAAGAATTATACAAAAATGTAAGCCTCAATCCCTTTCGTGCCATATAAAATGAAGAAAAATGCCCGAAAATGTGTTTATTTACAGAAAAAACGCTATATTTGCAAACTTTAAAAAAGTGTTTCGGAATATCTTAGCTATAAAAATTAGCGATATTTCGTGCGTTTTTTTGTGCTTGACGACAAACTAAATAAATAATAAACTAATTAAAACAATGCAAAACAAAGGATTTGTAAAAGTATTTGCGCTGCTGCTTACGCTGGTGTGCGTGTTCTATCTTTCATTCTCTTTTGTAACAAGTTCTCACAATAGTAAGGCCGCCCAAGACCCTAAGGGCGTGCAGCACTATATGGACTCTATGCAAAATGAGAATGTATGGCTTGGCATATACAGCCTCAGAGAGTGCCGCGAAATGCAGATTGGCCTTGGACTCGACCTTCAGGGCGGTATGAATGTGATTATGGAGGTATCGGTTGCCGACGTTGTAAAAGCACTGTCGGGCTACAAGGCCGACCCCGCTTTTAACGAAGCTGTTGAGACTGCAAGAAAGCAGGCTGTAACAAGCGACGCCGATTTTATCACACTGTTTGTAAAAGAGTACAAAAGACTTGTTCCCGATGGTAGTCTGGCAACAATTTTTGCTACTCAGCAGTTGAAGGACAAGGTTAACACCCGCTCGACCGACAGCGAGGTTGAGGCTGTGCTCCGTCAGGAGGTTCAGGCTGCGGTGGATAACTCGTTCAACGTGCTCCGTACACGTATCGACCGCTTCGGTGTTGTTCAGCCCAATATTCAGACACTCGAGGGTATGGGACGCATTATGATTGAGCTTCCCGGTGTAAAAGAGCCCGAGCGCGTACGTAAACTGCTTCAGGGTTCGGCTAACCTTGAATTTTGGGAGACATACAATGCAAGCGAGATTATGCCCGCGCTTGTTGCCATCAACAATAAGATTGCAGCCGAGGCAACTCCTGCCGAGGAGGCAAGCGCCGACAGCGTTGACGTCGAGGCGGCTCTTTCGAGCGACAATGGCTCGGACGAGCAGGCTCGTTCGCTCTTCTCGGCATTGCTGCCCAACGACCGTGGTCAGTTGCACGCAAGCGTAGTTGGTGTTGCACACTATCTCGACACAGCCGAGGTTAACGCAATGCTCTCGCGTCCCGACATTAAGAAGATGCTCCCCGCCGACCTTCGTCTCTTCTGGGGTGTTTATGCACTGAACAAGACCGAGGAGAACAACCTCTACGAGCTTTACGCCGTAAAGACTACACAGCGCAACGGCCGTGCAGCCCTTGAGGGTGATGTAATTGTTGACGCTGCCGATACTTACGACCAATATGGTCGTCCTTGTGTAACAATGGCGATGAACACCGATGGTTCGCGTCGTTGGGCACAGATCACAAAGAGCAACGTGGGCCGCAGCATCGCTGTTGTGCTTGACGGTTACGTTTACAGTGCTCCCAACGTGTCGGGCGAAATTTCGGGTGGTCGTTCCGAGATTACCGGCTCGTTTACCATCGACGAGACTAAGGACTTGGCCAACGTGCTCCGTTCGGGTAAGATGCCCGCTCCCGCACGCATCGTATCTGAGGATATTGTAGGTCCCTCGCTGGGTCAGGAGTCAATTAACCAAGGAATGTGGTCGTTTGTGGTTGCATTCGTGCTCCTTATGATATATATGTGCGCGGTATATGGCATTATCCCCGGTGCCGTGGCAAATATGGCTCTGCTCTTGAACCTCTTCTTTACTCTCGGTGTGCTTGCATCGTTCCAAGCAGCGCTTACAATGTCGGGTATTGCCGGTATTGTGCTCACATTGGGTATGGCCGTGGATGCCAACGTGCTTATCTACGAGCGTACAAAGGAGGAGCTTCGTGCGGGTAAGAAGGTTGTTGCCGCTCTTGCCGATGGTTACAAGAATGCTTTCTCGGCCATCTTCGACTCGAACTTTACCTCTATTATAACAGGTATAATTCTGTTCTATTTTGGTACAGGCCCCATCCGCGGATTTGCCACAACGCTTATCATCGGTATTGTATGTTCGTTCTTTACTGCCGTGTTCCTCACACGTATTGTATATGAGCACTTTATGAACAAGGGCAAATGGCAGAATCTGACATTTGTTACCAATTTCTCGAAGAATTGGTTCCTCGGCACAAAATACAACTTTATGAAGGCTGCGAAGACTTCGCTTATTGTATTTGGTGTGGCTGCTCTTGTTTCTATCGCTTCGTTTGCTGTTCGTGGACTAAGTCAGAGCATCGACTTTACCGGTGGACGTAACTTTGTTGTTCAATTCGAGCAGCAGGTTGAGCCCGAGACTGTGCGCACGCTTCTGCGCGAGGTAATCACCGAGGATAATGTTCAGGCTATTGCGCTGGGTACCGATAAAAAGACTATCCGTGTATCGACTAACTATCGTATAAATGACGATGCTATAAATGTGGATTCCGAGATTGAGGAATTCTTGTACAACGCATTTATGAAGGGTGGCTTGTTGAGCAAAGACCTTGACCTTGCTACTTTCATCGACCGCGACAACCGTGCGGGTGGTTCTATCATCAGCTCGCAGAAGGTGGGTCCCAGCATTGCCGACGATATTAAGACAAGCGCTATTTGGTCGGTTGCTTTTGCTCTTGTGGCAATCTTCCTCTATATTTTGGTTCGTTTCCGCAATGTGGCTTATAGTATCGGTTCTATTGTGGCTCTTACCTCGGACGTTGTTCTTATCTTGGGTTGCTACTCACTGCTGTGGGGCGTGCTTCCTATGTCGCTCGAGGTTGACCAGACATTTATCGGTGCCATCCTTACTGCCATCGGTTACTCTATCAACGATAAGGTGGTTGTGTTCGACCGTGTACGTGAGTTTACGGCTCTTTATCCCAAGCGTGGTAAATTCGAGTTGTTCAATGAGTCGCTTAACACTACTTTGGCGCGTACAATAAATACTTCGGTTAGTACTTTGATTGTGCTGCTCTGTATATTTGTTCTTGGTGGCGACAGTATCCGCAGCTTCTCGTTTGCAATGATTCTTGGTGTGATTTTTGGTACACTCTCTTCATTGTTCATTGCTGCTCCTGTTGCTTACAGTATACTGAACAGACAGTCTAAATAAGTAATTAAGGAGACTATATAAAACATAGCCTTTCCACCCACGGTGGAAAGGCTATGTTTTTTTGTGGCCGGCTGTGTGCGGCGGTGCTCTTTATTGTTTCGCGTGGCTCTTATAGTGGGGTGGAGTGATGAGGCTTTTCGGCCGTCGAGGGGCTTAGGCGCTCTGTATGCGTTCCTTTATGTATGCAAAGGCAAAGGGGCATTTGTCGCAGGCGCTCTTGTCGCAATAGTTTTTTTGCAGTTGTATGAGGGCTTGTGAGTCGGCGGCGCAATCAATTGTTATTGCTGCCTGTGTCCAGCGGCGGGTTATGCTGTTTATCTCGCCGGGGAGGTTGTGCAGTATCTCTTCGGCTTTTTCGCATAGTGTGGCGTCGTTGCGGTGCTTGCCGTAGGCGTATAGTATCGGGGCTATTGTGTTTATTATCAATGTTTCTATCTGTGATTTTCTTAAGGGGCCGCATCCTGTGGTTGTTGTGCCTCCGAATTGTAGGTGGTTCCGCCAATAGCCTTGCGGGATGGCTTGCAGCCTCTCCTCTATCTCTTTTAGTGTGTCGCACGATGATAACGAGGAGAGCGTGGCGCTTGCCTTGCTGTATAGTGTGGCTAAGCGGGCGATGCGCAGATGCGGGGTCGAGCTGCTGCTCCACGCTTTTCCGTTCATACTCTTGAGGCCGAATTTTGTGGATAGGAATTTGTATTCGCGCAGAAGGTCGTTGTAGTAGGGGGTCGCGAGGGCCTCGGCGCGATAGTATGCGGGTATTGTCTCTTCGTTGAGCAGGCCTGCCTGCCCGAAGAACATTGCTTCTATTTGTAGGGGGTTGTCGCGGTGTTTCCCGAGGGCTTGCATATTCAGCAGCGAGGCCCACTGCTCGAATGTGCTGCTCTGCACGCCGAATCCGAAATTGCGAGCCAGCAGCTTGAAGAGGGTCTCCTCCCACCGTTGGTCGCATAGGGTGTGAAGCGCCTCGATGCGTCGGGCCTTCTCTTCGATGCGCTCGACGAGCAGACGCGAGAGGCGGCTGTGCAGATGTATTTTGGGCATTGTTGCTATTGTGTCGTGGCAGGGGAGTCTCTTTCGCTCTTTTTTTATTGCACGATACTCGCGCTCGGCCTCGGGTGGGTAGCTTATGCGCAACTGCGGGACGTACTCGCCGTGAGGCAGCATTGTCTCAATGTCGTCGCTCTCTATTATGTGCAGGATTATGTTCTTGTAGCTGTCGTTGCCGCTTTTGTGAATTTCTTTCTCCCAATCGCTGCTTCTTTGGTGCAGGATTATGTTGCCCGACCACTCGCGCTCGCCTATCCTTAGGCGTGCGTTGCGGAAAATGTTGCCGTCGGCGGGGGTGTGCTCGCCCGGCTCGATGATTCTTACCGGCTCGCCATTTGTGGTGTGTAGTTTTTGGCCTGCGAGCATTCGGCTCTTCCAGATGTAGTGCATTAGGGTACTCATAATTTCGACATTTTGTGTCTGCAAATATTGTATGCAAAAGGGACGAAACGCAAATGTTTCGTCCCTTTTAATGTTCTTTTTTAACTTATTTTCACAGAAAGGGTGTACTCTTCTTCTTCTCGCGCGTGCGCGTACATAATAATATATTGTTTATTTTTTCTTTTCTGTGGGGTAGCTTATGCGTGTGTGATAGATGGCTTTTAGTCGCTCTTTGAAGGTTTTTTTGATGGTCTCGATGTCGCGGAAGGTTAGGGGGCTCATCCTGAGCTCGCCGTCTTTTACTTTGCCATCGACTATTCTCTCGACAAGGGTGTCGATGTTCTCGGCGGTATATTCCTTGAGGCTGTGCGATGCTGCTTCGACGCAGTCGGCAAGCATCAGTATGCCCTGCTCGCGTGTCGAGGGCTGCGGGCCGGGGTAGCTGAAGAGGCTCTCGTCGATTGTCTCGTCGGGGTGGGCGTTTTTATAGGTAATGTAAAAATATCCTGTTTTTGAGATTCCGTGGTGTGTGGTGATAAAATCTTTTATTGTGCGCGGCAGATGGTGCTTGTCGGCAAGGGCGACGCCGTCGGTTACGTGCTTGATGATTATGCGTGCGCTCTCTTGTGGTTCGAGATTGTCGTGGGGGTTGATGCCTCCGCTCTGATTCTCGGTAAAGTAGATGGGGTTAAGGGTCTTTCCAATGTCGTGGAAGAGGGCGCCTGTTCGCACCTCTAAACTGTTGGCGCCGATGCTGCGGGCTGCGTCGGCTGCAAGATTACCTACCTGCATCGAGTGCTGGAAGGTGCCGGGGGCGTCCTGCGAGAGCTTGCGCAGAAGCTCGCTGTTTATATTGGAGATTTCAATTAGCGTTACATTCGACACAAAGCCGAAGAGCTTTTCTATGATGAACATCAGGGGGTAGGCAAAGAGTAGCAGCACGGCGCTGATGACAAAATAGAGGTACATTGCCAGATTCAGTTTGCTTATGTCGTTCTCTATTATAATCTCGTAGGCAAAATAGAAGAGCGAATAGAAGAGGAATATGTACAGGGCGCATCGCAGCATCTGCGAGCGGGCCGAAAAGTCTTTCATACATATAAGCGCCACAATACCGGCCGGAATTTGCAAGAGTACAAATTCGTAGGGGGCGGTGAGCATTATTGAGCACATTATTATGGAGATTGTGTGCGTGAGGAAGGCTGTGCGCTTGCTTGTGAACAGACACAGCAGCATAGGTATAAGCACGATGGGCAGCATAAATACGTTGCCTACGCGCAGCTGCATCATTATGCCCACGATTATGGGGAAGAGTGTGGCCGAGAGTATTACCAGCAGGAACATATTTGTGCTGCGGGCAACCTCGGGGAGGTAGATGTATATGTAGGCCAACAGGGCGGCGAAGCACATAATGACGAATATTATCTGCCCGATGAGCATAAAGGTGGTTTTTTTGTCGTCGCTGTGGCGCTTGTCGAGCTCGTAGCTGTACGATTCGAGTATCTGATATACTTTTTCATCGACAATGTCGCCGCGTGCGATGATTTTTTGTCCTTTCTGCACAATGCCGTTGCTGGCCGAGAGGGCGTCGAGCTCTTGTTGCAGCGAGTGGGCCGAGTGTAGCGAGTCGTAACGGACGTTGGGCATAATAAACTCGTCGAGGCGCAGGCTGTTTACTATCTCTTGCGGCAGCGTGTCGCCCTCGGTGAGTATGCGGTAGGCTTCGGGGATTTTCAGGAAGCGGCTTTTGCTCTCGGTTGTCGAGACGTTGTTGCTTATGAGCTTTACGTTGACGGCATTTTGTGTGTAGGGGAGGTCGAGGTCGCCCGAGGATACTACGCCGCGCTCGTAGATTTTTTGCAGACGGTTTTTGTAGGTGAGATAGGTCTCGCGGGGGATTATGTCGTTGAATTTGCCGTAGTATCGGTCGCGTAACTCGCGCAGTGCAATGTCAAAGACGGTGGTGTCTTTTACAAAATAGGGGGCGAAATTGGTGCGCACGCTGTCCTGCTCGGCGCTCATCTGCTGCTGGCTTTTGTATATGGGAAAGTCGAATCCGGCCATCAGCTGGCTGTATGTCCACGGGGTGTTCAGGCTGAATTGGTAGTTGAATACTCGGTCGCGCGGCATAAAATATATTACTGCCGATATACACAAAAGGACTGTTACTGTTTGCTGGAATATTCTGAATCTTTTTCCGAAAATGCGTTTTATGCTCTTTTTCATAATGTACTACTTTTTTGTTTGTTTTTAGCGGTTGCAGGCCTTTTGTGGCTTGCAATGCGGTGGACTTTTTTACCGCTAATGGCAAATGTACTAAAAAATAGGATATACAATATTTTATATGGGATAAATATTCTCTGCGAGTGATAAAAGTGTTGGTATTTTTCGGCTCTTGTGTTGGGGGGCGAGCCTTGAAAAATGGCGATGGATTGTTTTTTTGTTGCTTTTATTGTTGGGGGAGTGTGAATATTTTCAGCGATCGTTGTGAAAATCTAAAGTAATCTGTATTTTTTTTGCTCGCTTGTTAGTATATTTGCGCTTACGCGCGAATATAATAGATGCGGCTCGGAATAAAAAAACAAGTTTACTTGTTTTTTCTTCTCTCGCCTTTTGCTATATTTGCTTTTCAAGTGAATATACACTGCACTCGCTTTGTAAAATATTGAAGTAAACTTCATATTTTCCGCTCGTTTGTTTGTATATTTGCAGGTGGAATATGTTAAAATAGGAAAATAATCCCGATGCGGCTACCTATTATTAACACTGTAAATTGTTAATTAGAAAAATATTACAATGAACGATAGAAAAGTAAGAGTGCGCTTTGCGCCCAGCCCCACAGGCCCTTTGCACATTGGTGGTGTAAGAACTGCGTTGTATAATTATCTGTTTGCCCGCAAGCACGGGGGCGATTTTATCTTCCGTATCGAGGATACCGACTCGAACCGATTCGTCGAAGGGGCCGAGGAGTATATCCTTGAGTCGTTCCGTTGGCTGGGGGTGGAGTTTGACGAGGGTGTTACCTTTGGTGGCGAGCACGGCCCCTATCGTCAGTCGGAGCGCCGCGAGATTTATAAAAAATATGTCAAGCAATTGCTCGACGCGGGAAAGGCTTATATTGCCTTCGATACTCCCTCAGAACTTGACGAGAAGCGCGCGGCAATAAATAATTTCCAATATGACGCATCGACCCGTATGCAGATGCGTAACTCGTTGACCCTCGCGCCCGAGGAGGTGCAGGCGCTCATCGCGAGCGGGCATCAATATGTGGTGCGTTTTCTCGTCGAGCCGGGGCAGAAGGTTGTTGTGAACGACCTTATTCGCGGCGTCGTAACAATTGATTCCTCTATCCTCGACGATAAGGTGCTCTATAAATCGGCCGACGAGCTTCCTACCTACCATCTTGCCAATATTGTTGACGACCATCTTATGGAGGTGTCGCACGTGATACGTGGCGAGGAGTGGTTGCCCTCGGCGCCGCTGCACGTGCTTCTTTATAGGGCGTTCGGTTGGGAGGATACAATGCCTCAATTTGCTCATCTGTCGCTGCTGCTCAAGCCCGAGGGCAACGGTAAACTGAGCAAGCGCGACGGCGACCGCTTGGGATTCCCCGTGTTCCCCCTTGAGTGGCACGACCCCGCGAGCGGCGCAGTGTCATCGGGCTTCCGCGAGGCAGGTTATCTGCCCGAGGCTGTCATAAATTTCCTTGCGCTTCTTGGCTGGAACCCCGGCGACGACGTCGAGCTTATGACAATGGACGACCTTATCGCAAAATTCGACCTTGCAAAGTGTAGCAAGGCCGGTGCACGCTTCGACTATAAGAAAATGATATGGTTCAACCACGAATATATTCTGCGCACGGCCGACAGCGAGATTGCCCGTATGTTCAAGCCCATCGTCGAGGCGCACGGGATAGAGGTGCAGATGCCGCTGCTCGAAAAAATTGTGTCGCTGATGAAGGGTCGCATAAATTTTGTTCACGAGCTGTGGGACGCTTGCAGTTTTTACTTTATCGCCCCCACCGAGTATGACGAAAAGACACGCAAAAAACGCTGGAAAGAGGACTCGGCCCAAAAAATGGGCGAGCTTGCCGACCTTCTCGAAAGCCTCGATGATTTCTCTATCGAGAATCAGGATAGCGCTGTGCATCAATGGATTGAGCAGAAGGGCTACTCGATGGGCGAGATTATGAACGCCTTCCGCCTTGCGCTTGTGGGCGAGGGTAAGGGCCCGCAGATGTTCGATATTTCGGGGCTCATCGGAAAAGAGGAGACGCTGACGCGTCTGCGCCGAGCAATCGAGGTGTTAGGATAAAAACGGTATCACGATAAAATAAAGGGGAAAATGTACACGATAGGCATATATATTTATATAGCTCTTGTAAAATTGGTGGCACTCTTCGGGCACAAAAAAGCCCAAAAGATGATTGCCGGACGCAAAGAGAGCTACGATAAACTAAAGCAGGGAATTGAGCCCGGGGCCGAGTATCTGTGGTTCCACGTATCGTCGCTGGGCGAGTTCGAGCAGGGGCGACCGCTTATGGAGCGCATAAAGGCCGAGTATCCGCAATATAAAATTGTGCTCACATTCTTCTCGCCCTCGGGCTACGAATCGGCCAAAAAATATCAATTTGCCGATATAATCTGCTATATGCCTTTCGATACAGTGCTCAACGCCCGACGCTTCGTGCGTATGCTGCGCCCCAAAATGGCCTTCTTTGTAAAGTATGAATTTTGGATGAATTTCTTGGTCGAGCTCAGACGCAACAAAATACCCACATACAGCGTCTCGTCGATATTCCGCGCCGAGCAGATATTTTTCCGCCCGTGGGGATTCTTCTATCGCAAGGCGCTCAGATGCTTCGACCATCTGTACGTGCAGACAGAAAATTCAAAAAAACTACTCGCCGGCATCGGCATAAACTGCGTTACGGTAACGGGCGACACACGCTTCGACCGCGTGGCGCGCATCCTTGAGGTTGCCCGCAGCCTGCCTCTTGTCGAGGCCTTTGTCGAGGGCGGTCGCAAGATTTTCATTGCAGGAAGCTCGTGGGGCCCCGACGAAGAGGTCTATATGCCCTATTTTCGTGGCAGTAAAGGGTGGAAACTCATTGTGGCCTCGCACGAGGTTGACGAGACACGCATAAAAGAGATTACCGAGCGCGTCGATGGAGTGTGCGTGCGATACACAAAAGCCACAATGGACGAGGCTCGCGCCGCCGACTGCCTCATTATCGACTGCTTCGGCCTGCTCTCCTCAATCTATCGCTACGGCAACGTAGCCTACGTTGGCGGCGGATTCGGAGTGGGCATTCACAATATCCTCGAAGCGGCAGTCTATGGAATACCCGTGTTTTTTGGTCCCAACAACGCGAAATTCCAAGAGGCGGCAGCCCTGAAGGAGTGTGGCGGAGGAATCGAGATACACAGTGCCGATGATTTTGCCGAGCGTATGCGCACCTTTGACGAGAATCCCGCGACGATGCGCGCAGCAGGCACAGCAGCCGGAGCATACGTCTCGGACAACTCGGGTGCGACCGATAAAATACTCTCCTCAATTAAATTTTGATAAAACAATGTAAATAACGACGCGGAAACAAGAAAAAACACTATCTTTATAGCGCAAAAAATAAAAGACATATATAAACCCTTTAAATAACAAATATTATGCAGTTTTTGACAGACGAAAAATTGGTGATTGTTGGTGCAGCAGGTATGATTGGCTCGAATATGGCACAGTGTGCTCTTATGATGGGTCTTACAAAGAACCTCTGCTTGTATGATGTATTCTCGCCCGAGGGTGTTGCCGAGGAGATGCGTCAGAGCGGATTCGACGAAGTGAACATCACAGCTACCACCGACGTAGCCGAGGCATTTAAGGATGCAAAGTATATTATCTCGTCGGGTGGTGCTCCCCGCAAAGAGGGTATGACACGTGAGGACCTGCTCGCCGGCAACTGTAAAATTGCCGAGGAGCTTGGTAAGAACATCAAGGCTTACTGCCCCGATGTTAAGCACGTTGTTATTATCTTCAACCCTGCCGACCTCACAGGCCTTGTAACACTCCTTTACTCGGGATTGAAGCCCGGTCAGGTTACCACACTCGCAGGTCTCGACTCGACACGCCTTCAGAGCGCTCTTGCCAAGAAATTCGGCGTAATGCAGAGCGAGGTAACAGGCTGTGCAACATACGGTGGCCACGGCGAGCAGATGGCTGTCTTTGGCAGCGCTGTTAAGATTGCAGGCAAGCCCCTTACCGATTTTATCGGCACAGAGCAGTTCCCCGAGGCCGAGTGGGAGCAGATGAAGAAGGACGTTACACAGGGTGGTGCAGCCATTATCAAGCTGCGTGGCCGCTCGTCGTTCCAGAGCCCCTCTTACCTCTCTGTCGAGATGATTCGTTCAGTTATGGGCGGTGAGACATTCCGTTACCCCGCAGGTACATACGTGTCGAACGAGAAATACAACCACATTATGATGGCTATGGATACAGTGCTCGATGCCGGCGGCTGCTCGTACAAAATGCCCGTTGGTACTCCCGAGGAGCTGGCCAAGCTCGATGCAAGCTACGAGCACCTGTGCAAGATGCGCGACGAGCTTGTTACTCTGAACATTGTTCCCGCAATCTCGGAGTGGAGCAGCATCAACCCCAACCTCTAATATAATAATGTACTGTGGCGTGTCGGTTCCAAGAGTGGCACGCGAGACGATAAAAAACATACTGCGCCCCATCGGGTGCAGTATGTTTTTTATCATTTCGCTCGTTTGTGGCTGGCGTATCGGCACTTTTGGCGGTAAGAAAATGCGCCCCTCCACAGACAATGCTCTCTCTTGGCATTATTTAGATGAATAATAGGAAAATAACCTCAGAAAATAGATTAAAAAACTCGTGAACAGCCTTTTTTGTGCTTTACTTTTGCCAATGAATAATAAAAAATAACAAAAAAGTTTTGCTAATAGGAAAATTGTAACTATTTTTGCGCCACATTTTGCATACAAGAGAAATAATATAAACTAAATAATAGATAGGAAATGATAGTAGTACCTGTTAAAGAGGGCGAGAACATTGAAAGAGCTCTCAAAAAATTCAAGAGAAAATTTGAAAAGACCGGCGTTGTAAAAGAGCTTCGCGCACGTCAGCAGTTTGACAAACCCTCTGTTCTTAAGAGACTGAAGAAAGAGCACGCTGTATATGTACAGAAGCTCCGCGCAGCAGAGGAATAAAAAACTCGCAAGTTTTCTTGCATTTTTATTTTATCTTAATTATATTCGTTGCCGAAAGAACCCCTTTCGGCAACGAATTATGTTTATAGACTCATTCATAGGATATATTAAGGCCGAGCGCAACTATTCGATGCATACTCTCAGGGCTTATGACAAAGACCTCCGCGCTTTCGAGGAGTATCTTTCTGCTGTGGATGATTCTCTTACATTTTTAGACGTTGATGCCGATATTATCCGTGCGTGGGTAGCCTCACTTATGGACGACGGCGCCGCCGCAAGCTCGGTGAATCGCAAGCTGAGTGCTCTGCGCACTTTTTATACCTATCTGTGCAGCGAGGGTAAGGTCGATTCTAATCCCGTGCTCGAGCTTCAGGGTCCCAAACGTCGCAAACATCTCCCCACTTTTGTTAAAGAAGAAGATATGGACAAGCTTGTCGATGGCGATGCCTTCGGCGAGGGTTTTGCCGCCGTCTGTAACCGCACAATCGTGATGTGCTTTTATGAGACGGGGATGCGTCTCTCAGAGCTTATCGGGCTGAATGTTGACGACGTCGATGTCTCGGGCGGCGCACTGAAAGTGTATGGAAAAAGAAGCAAAGAACGCATCGTGCCGTTTGCAAAAGAGCTTAAGGAGACACTTGCCGATTATATGCACCGTCGCGCGGCCGTCGCTGCTCCCGGCGAGAAAGCCCTTTTTGTTAATATAAAAGGAACGCGCGTGAGCCGCTCGTCGGTCTATCGGATGGTAAAGACAATGCTCGAAAAAGTCTCCACCGTTCATAAAAAGAGTCCGCACGTGCTAAGGCACACCTTTGCAACCGCAATGCTCAACAATGACGCCGAGCTTGGCGCCGTGAAAGAGCTTTTGGGGCACAGTCGCCTTGCAACAACCGAGGTCTATACGCACCTTACATTTGAAGAGTTGAAGAAATTTTATAAAAAGGCTCACCCAAGAGCCGGTAACAATTAAATTATAGGAGGTAATATTATGGTAACAAGAGTTCAGACGATTCATTTCGATGCATCACAACAGTTGATGGAATTTGTAGAGAAGAAAGTTGCTAAACTTGAGAAATTGTGCGAGGAAGCTACCTCTCTTGAAGTTGCAATGAAGCTGATAAAGCCCGAGACCGCGATGAACAAAGAGGTTAGTTTGCGCCTTTTGTCGGGTGGTGGCGAGATGTTTGCCTCAAAGGTAAGCGACACTTTCGAGGATGCTTTATTGGGCGCAATCGACGCTTTAAAGGCCCAAATTGAAAAAAAACGCGAAAAAAATAGGTAAAATCGAAAAAAAAGTCCGAAAATATTTTTGGATTCAAAAAAAACTCGTACATTTGCACTCGCAATACGGAAGTAACGCGCTGTAAATAGTACGACGCCTCTTTAGCTCAGTTGGCCAGAGCACGTGATTTGTAATCTCGGGGTCGTTGGTTCGAATCCGACAAGAGGCTCTACTAAAATCAGCAGTAACTGTAACATCAGTCGCAAATGCGTTTTCTGAAA
>JAFQVS010000007.1 GCA_017407905.1 Bacteroidaceae bacterium
AAAGAAATTCAATGTAGGTTCGATTGTTTTAAGGAAAAAGTGCGAGGTATGTTTAACCGCTACTTAGACGCTTGTTTACAAGCGACTAAGTGAGGGCGGTCCGCAGCACCCTTAAAACAATCGTAAACCGAAATGACAAGCAAGCCACCGACCGAGTGAGGTATTCCCACCTCACGAGCAAAGGAGGCTTGCGACAATTTCTTTAGGTGCAGGTTTTTTTGCTTACTTTTTTCCGAAAAAAAGTAAGTACTAAAGTATAAAGTGAAAGAGAGAATAGCCGCACAAGTATTCCGTGAAGGTGATAGATAGAATTATCTCGACCACACTTTTTTGCTACTGAGCCAAAAAACCTTATAAATTTTAGGAGCGGCACGAAAATCCCAAAAGCAGATGTTTTTTAAGGAATAATCACACAATAGAGCTACACTGCGCGAACAAACTCGCCCCGATGCGTGTTATAAGAACAGAGATAACATCCTACTGATAAATACTTTTTCTTAATCATTCAATTCCCCCGTGCAGCCCTCCGTAGTGATTACGCGGGGCTGTATCTTTTTTCTCCGGGGAGGGCTATAAAAGCAAAAAAGGTTGCGTCCGCGGTGGGACACAACCTTGTATAAATTATAACCTTACTCTAAGATTATTCGGCAGCCTCAACAGCCTCCTCAGCCTCGGCTACAACAGTGAAGGGAACCTTAACCGATACCTCTCTGTGAAGTTTCACAGTAGCCTCGTAGTTACCAACTGTCTTAACAGCCTCAACATTGATAATCTTACGGTCAATCTCGTAACCGAGCTTCTCCAACTCAGCTGCAATCTGCATAGCACCAACCGAACCAAAGATAGTACCTGTTGCGCTTACCTTTGTAGCGATTGTCAGAGCAACACCCTCGAGCTTAGCTGCCAACTCCTGAGCGTCTGCCTTAATCTTAGCGAGCTTGTGAGCACGCTGACGCAGATTCTCGGCCAACACCTTCTTTGCCGAAGGAGTAGCAATAACAGCCTTACCTGTGGGAATCAAATAATTACGGCCATAACCGTCCTTTACCTTTACTACATCGTCCTTGTAACCAAGGTTGATAACGTCTTCTTTAAGTATTAACTCCATAATTATTCCTCCTTTATTATTTCATCATATCAGTAACAAAAGGCAGCAGAGCCAAATGACGTGCACGCTTAACAGCCTGCGCAATGCGACGCTGGAATTTCAAAGAAGTACCTGTGATGCGACGGGGAAGCAATTTACCCTGCTCGTTCAGGAATTTCTTGAGGAATTCAGGATCCTTATAGTCGATATACTTGATACCGTTCTTTTTGAAGCGGCAATATTTCTTTTTCTTGACATCAACCGAGGGAGGTGTCAAATATCTGATTTCTGAAGGTGTCTGTGCCATAATTAATCCTCCTTATTTGCTTTTAAACTTCTTCTTTTTGCGGCATACTCTGCTGCATACTTATCTAACTTAACAACCAGCGAACGGATAACGCGCTCGTCGCGACGATACTGAAGCTCGAGCTTTGCAATTACGCTGGGAGCAGCGTTAAACTCGAACATTACATAAAATCCGGTTGTTTTCTTCTCGATGGGGTAAGCGAGCTTCTTAAGACCCCAATTCTCCTCATTGACAATCTCAGCACCTTCAGCTGTAAGAATGCCTTTGAATTTCTCTACCGCTTCCTTCATCTGAGAATCAGACAAAACGGGAGTTAAAATGAAAACGGTTTCGTATTGATTCATTTTTTTGTTAATAAATATAGGTTAAACATTCGTTTATCTAAACGCGGGTGCAAAGATAGGAATATTTTTTTATATGTCAAAACTTTAACGTCTGTTTTTATCTATTTTCATTTTCATCAGGGGGAGATTTTCGCGTAAAACAGATATTTGTTTTGAAAGAAAATTAAACTGTCTCTAAAATTTAGCAAAAAAAATTTCATTATAAGAATATTTATGTGTTACTTTGCAGACAGAATATAAATAAACAATAATATAATATGAAAGGTATCAGTTTTTTAGGATTAGCTCTTATCATCGTTGGAGCATTAGCACTTGTTGTATGTTATTTTCAGGGAATGGTAAATAACAACCTCATCACAAGCGGTTCGTTTGTTCTTATGTTGGCAGGTCTGCTTGTTTACATTTTCGCAACAAAGAAGCACCTTGAGAAAAGATAATATTTTCAAGAGCAAAATAAAAAATGGTTCAGAAGTATTTCTGAACCATTTTTTATTCTTTTTAAACTCGGGCTACTTATAAAGAGAGTGGGTTGTTTTTTTAAAGAACAACCCACTCTCTTGTAGCAAATATTAAGACTAAGTAGCGGCGTAAACATACCTCGCACTTTTTACTTAAAACAATCGCAGCTACATTGAATTTCTTTTTTATGGTGCAATATTTAATTAAAAATAACCTTTTGCACGTAATCAAATGCTGCTGCTCTTGATAGTGAAAATAGATTATCGATTCTTGTTCACAGTAAAGTTCCACCGAACAAATATTACGCCTCGGCCTCGGGAGTAATGAGTTTATAACCCTTTCCGTGAATATTGATAATCTCTATCGAGGGGTCGGCCTTAAGATGTTTACGCAATTTTGTTATGTAAACATCCATACTGCGCGCATTGAAATAGTTGTCATCTATCCAAATTGTCTTTAGTGCAAAGTCGCGCTGAAGAATCTCATTGGCGTGAGCGCACAGTAGCGCCAGAAGCTCCGACTCCTTTGTTGTCAGCTTTGTATTCTGTCCGTCGATTGTGAGCAGTTGCTTCTGTGTGTCGAACATAAAGCCACCAATCTTATAGAGGGTGTTCTCTTTATTCTTCTTTCCGCACACGCGACGCAGCACAGCCTCGATGCGGAAGACAAGCTCCTCCATACTGAAGGGCTTTGTTATATAGTCGTCGGCACCAAGCTTGAATCCTTCGAGAATATCCTCTTTCAGCGTCTTTGCGGTGAGGAAAATAATGGGAATTTCCGAGTTAGTGGCACGTATCTCTTTGGCAAGCGTAAAGCCATCTTTTATAGGCATCATTACATCGAGCACACAAATATCGAATTTTCCTTTGAGAAAGGCACGGTAACCGGCCTCACCATCGGAGCACAACTCGGCGTGATATTCTTTTGCTTGCAAATACTCGCGCAGAAGCATTCCAAGATTCTCATCATCCTCGCATAGTAAAATACTCTGTTTCTCTTCCATAATTTTATTATTTTAAAGGTAATACAATGACAAATGTTGTTCCTACGCCAATCTCACTCTCGGCGCGTATTGTTCCACCGTGGGCCTGAATTATCTGCTTTACGTAGGCAAGGCCAAGGCCGAATCCTTTTACGTCGTGCAGATTGCCCGTGTGTACACGATAGAATTTATCGAATATCTTTTTTATATCCTCTTTGCGTATTCCGATGCCGTTATCCTGCAACGAAAGCATCAGATGCCCGTTGGCGTTCCACGTGCGCAGGGTGAGGTTAAGCGGCTCGTCGCGTTTCTTATATTTGAGAGCATTATCCATTAGGTTGAATATCACATTGGTAAAGTGCATCTCATCGACATAAACGTAGGGGTCGTCGGCGTCGGGAATCCATTCGATGTGTCCGCCGCTCTGCTCTATTTTTACTGCGAAGGTGTTTATGACGCCTGCAAGCAACTCGTGCGAGTCGAGCTCTTTCATCTTCAGCGACGCTGTTTTTCTATCCTCGAACATCGACATTTGCAGCACCTTATCTACCTGAAAGCGCAGTCGTTTCGTCTCGCTCGATATTACACCCGAGAGTTTCCCGAACATTGCGGGAGACTTTGCCACCGATTGGTCTTGCAACATTTGCGCCGCAAGCGATATTGTCGATATTGGTGTCTTAAACTCGTGCGTCATATTATTTATAAAATCGTTCTTTATTTCTGTTAATTTCTTCTGTCTCACAATCATATAGAGTGTTATAACGAATGTTATAAGCAACACAAAAGTGAAGAGAATAGAAGGAATCATAAATTTAACCGAACTGTAAATATATTTGTTCAATATATCTGCCGGGAAATTTATTTCGAGCACGCCCATACGTGTGGGAGGGTCGTTCTTGAAAATCAACTCCTTATAGACGTTGTCGGCACCGCCGCGCTCGTAATCGGCACATTTATAGACCTCTTTTCCGTCGGCACCGAGCACTCTGAAGTGGTAGGACATATTTATGCCGTTATTGGCAAGCTCCGATTTTATATCTTGGTCGAGGCGGCGAAAGTTTATCCTCTGTGCAAGGGGTTTCTCGCTTGCCTTATATATCATATTATAGACAACCTCGTCGAGCATTGCCCGCTGATATTGATAACGCTTGCTGAGCGTCTCAATCATCAATCGTTGTTGCTCCTGCACCGACAGATTACTTGCCCCGCCGGGCGACTTTATCTTGGGGAGCAGCCCCGAGCCCGCCTCGGTATTTACCCGGGTGCTTGTCTCGACCATAAGTTTGCTGCCCTCGCGCGAGGAAATCATATATTTATGTTCGAGCATCAAAAAACCATCCTTTATCTGCGAGCGATGAATATCGCGCCTAATATCCCTTTTTATATCACTTGTGAGATAGCGTCGCGTCTCGTCGAGCTCAAGATTATACGCCGCCTGATAGAGGCTGCGCTTTACACCCTCCTCGAAATGATGCCTGCGCATATCCACCATTGCATCAATGTAGCTTACCTGCATATATATAAGTCCCAAGCAGCAGGCGCCCATAATTATTCCTACAAGCCAGATAATATACTTTTTCATAGCGTAAAGATAAGAACAAGTATTAAATAACAGGCTTTCTATTAACTAAAATTACACTCTATTTATTCATTATTAACAATAGCGTGTTTTATAGTTATTAAAATAACAACTACACGGCAAGATAACACAAAACAGCAGAGTAGCAAAGGGACTTTTTTCGAGGCCGCGGATGGTACACATAAAGCACAAGGCACAAATTTTACCCATCCAACCGCAAAAGAAAAAGCCCGCACCATCAAACGATGGTGCGGGCCTGCGCTATTGATTAAAAAAGGATTATTCGTCGTCTTTAACGGCAAGCTCCTCGACAAGCTTATTCTGAACATCTGTGGGAACAAGCTCGTACGATGCGAATGACATTATGAACGATGCGCGTCCGCCGGTGAGCGAGCTCAGAGAGGTCGAGTAAGATGCCATCTCTTTCAGAGGCACTTTGGCGCTGAGTTTCTCGTAGCCATTCTCGCTCTCCATTCCCATAATCATACCGCGGCGACCCTGAATATCGCTCATCACATCACCCATCTTGTCCGAGGGTACAAATACCTCGACGTCGTAAACAGGTTCAAGCACTTTGGGGCCTGCGTTGCGGAACGCCTCGCTGAATGCGTTACGTCCTGCAAGCATAAACGAAATTTCGTTCGAGTCAACCGGGTGCATCTTTCCGTCGTAAACAATTACGCGCACGTCGCGGGCGTATGAGCCTGTGAGCGGGCCGCGCTCCATTCTCTCCATAATACCCTTGAGGATTGCGGGCATAAAGCGTGCGTCGATGGCACCGCCTACAACGCTGTTTACAAACACCAGCTTACCGCCCCAATCGAGTGTAACCTCTTCGCTGCCTTTCGGAGTAATCTTAAACTCTTGGTTGCCGAAGCGATAAACCTCGGGCATCGGCTTACCCTCCTCGTAGGGCTCGACAATGAGGTGAACCTCGCCAAACTGACCGGCACCACCCGACTGTTTCTTGTGGCGATAGTCGGCACGGGCTGCCTTTGTAATTGTCTCGCGATAAGGAATCTTGGGCTCCTCATATTTTACCTGCATCTTCTCGACATTTTCGAGACGCCATTTGAGGGTGCGCAGGTGAAATTCTCCCTGACCATACACGATTGTCTGGCGAAGCTCCTTAGACTGCTCTACAATCCACGTCGGGTCCTCCTCGTGCATACGGTTGAGAATCTGCATCAGTTTCTCCATATCCGACTCGCTGACGGGCTTTATTGCGCGCGAGTATTTCGATGCGGGATATTTAACAAGCGAGAATCTGTGGTTGACATCCTTTGCATTGAGAGTGTTACCAATCTTAACGTCTTTCAGTTTAACGGTACAGCCGAGGTCGCCTGCCTTCAGCTCCTCGACAGCCACACGGTTGGCACCCGCACTGCAATAGAGCTGTGCGATGCGCTCCTTTGAGCCACGGTCGGCGTTTACAAGGTCGTCGCCGGGCTTAAGGGTTCCGCTGATTACCTTAAAGTAGTTAACCTCGCCAATATGAGGCTCGACAGATGTCTTATAGAAGAAAATTGATGTGGGAGCCGAGCTGTCGTACGATACAACCTCGCCGTCGGCATTGACGGGCTTGGGCATATCATCAACCTCGGGGGCTACGTTTGCAAGGAATTCGAGCAGACGACCAACGGCAACGTCGGTAGCGGCCGAGCAGCAGAGTACGGGATAAACGCTGTCGGTCGAGAGGCCCATACGTGCACCCATACGAATCTCGTCGGTTGTAAGCTCCTCCGACTCGAAGAATTTGTCCATCAGTCCCTCCTCGTTCTCGGCTGCCTTCTCGACAAGCTCCATATGCAGAGCCTTAGCCTTGTCGTACTCCTCGGCGGGAATATCCTCGACGATGGGTGCCTGACCCTCGCCCGTATATGTCAGTTTCTTCATCAGAAGAACGTCGATGATGGTGCTGAAGCCGGGACCTGCGTTCAAGGGATACTGAACGGGCACAACCTTTGAACCGTAAATAGACTGCAACTGCTCGATGACTGTGTCATACTCGCACTTTTCGTTATCTACCTGATTAACTACGAACATCATAGGCTTCTTCATCTTCTTGATGTAGCGGAAGCAGTTCTGTGTACCTACCTCAACACCATATTGGCCGTTGATGACCATCATCGCAAGGTTACACACCTCCATTGCACACACCATACTACCTGCAAAATCGTCCGAGCCCGGGCAGTCGATAAGGTTCAGTTTTTTTCCGGCCTGCTCAATCTGAAAGACTGTTGAGAATACCGAGTAGCCATACTCCTGCTCAACGGGAAAATAGTCGCTGACAGTATTTTTGGCCGACACCGAGCCTCTGCGTTTTATAATACCACCCTCATAGAGCATAGCCTCTGTGAGTGTGGTTTTACCTGAGCCTGAACATCCTACGATTGCGATGTTCTTAATTTCGTTAGTCTGATAAGTTTTCATAACTATTTTTGTGTTTTAAAGAGAGCAATGGAGCATCGCACTTTCAGCGGCATCGTACCGTCAAAAAAACAGCGCGCCTGCGCCCTTGCCATCCTATTGGGTTAATTAAGTTTTTTCAAAAGCGGCAACAATATAGGCATTATCGCAAACAAAAGCAAATATGTGAGCCCACTTTTTTAAAAAATGGACAAAAAAAGTTATCTTAGCCGCAAAATTTGACACTTTTTCACAAAAATGGCCGGTATATATATACATATTCCATTCTGCAAACGGCGCTGTCTGTACTGCGCATTCTACTCATCGACGCTGCACAACGAGCAGCAGCGCTATTGCGATGCTCTGTGCAAGGAGCTTCGTCTGCGCTCTAATTATATAATAGGTACTGTGGATACTGTATATTTTGGCGGCGGCACCCCTTCGACGCTCACCGAGCAGCAGTTGAGTATGATTCTCGGGGCGATAAAAGAGAATTTCACACTCTCGCCCACGGCCGAGATTACCATCGAGGCCAACCCCGACGACCTTACTCCCGAGTATCTTGCCACGCTGCGCAGCCTCTCGTTCAACCGTCTGAGTATGGGCATACAGAGTTTCGACGAGAGACAACTGCAAGCCCTCGGACGCCGCCACACGGCACACAGAGCCTCGCAGGCCGTCGAGAATGCTCGCGCCGCAGGCTTCACGAATATAAGCATCGACCTTATGTTCGCCCTACCCTCCTCGACACTCGCCGAGTGGCAGCGGAGCATCGAGCAGGCAATTGCCCTTCGCCCCACGCATATATCGGCCTATAATCTGACATACGAGGAGGGCACCCCCCTCTATCGGGCGCTGCAAGAGGGCAGCATAAAAGCCGTTGACGAGGAGGAGAATCTGGCGCAATTCTCCACGCTCATCGACACGCTCGCAGCCGCCGGATACCGACACTACGAAATTTCCAATTTTGCCCTTCCGGGCTACGAGAGCCGACACAACAGCAGCTATTGGCACGATGTCCCCTATCTTGGCTGCGGCGCCGCAGCCCACTCGTACGACGGACATTCGCGCGGGTGGAACATTGCCGACATTAACGCTTACATCGAGGGCGTTGAGAGCGGAGAGCCCAATTTCGAGGTCGAACATCTGAGCCCGACCGAGCAATACAACGACGCCATACTCACCCGCCTGCGCACCACCGACGGCGTGCCCGTCGATTGGATACGCCAAAAATTCGGCGACAGGCTAACCGATTATATGCTAAAGAACGCCGCTGCTCACCTATCGGCCGGACGCCTCAGAGAGCACAGCGGAAGCCTCGTGCTCACACGCGACGGGCTCTTTGTCAGCGACGCCATAATGCGCGACCTTATATATATAGAGTGAGCCGACTGTGAAAAAGAGGTTAATATATTAGAAAATCAAGCAATTTCCGAGATTATTTATTAAATTAAACCCGCATAGAACAGATATTTTGTGTAAGTTTGCAAAAATGTGCATAAAAAGTCGGCACAATTTCACACTCCACCCGATACACAAACAAATAACATAAACCCAACCATTATGAAAAAATTACTCTATCTATTTTTGCTCACACTGCTCCCCATAGGCAGCAGCGCACAGCAAAAGCTCACATTCGAGATTAAGGACGGCGATTTTTACGCCAACGGCAAGCCCACCCCCATCCTCTCGGGCGAGATGCACTACTCGCGCATCCCCCACCAATATTGGCGCCACCGCCTACAAATGATGAAGGGAATGGGACTAAACACCGTAGCCACATACGTATTTTGGAATTGGCACGAGCCCGAGCCCGGCGTATGGGATTTTGAGGGCGACAAAAATCTGGCCGAGTACATAAGGATTGCCGGCGAAGAGGGGATGATGGTAATACTGCGTCCCGGCCCATACGTATGCGCCGAGTGGGAATTTGGCGGCTACCCGTGGTGGTTACAGAATATCGAAGGAATGGAGGTTCGTCGCGACAACGAGCACTTCCTTGGGCACACCAAGCTCTACATCGAGCGTCTGTACAAAGAGGTAGGCCATCTGCTGTGCACAAAGGGCGGCCCCATAATTATGGTACAGTGCGAGAATGAGTTTGGTTCGTACGT
Organism: Bacteroidaceae bacterium; assembly: GCA_017407905.1. GTDB lineage: Bacteria > Bacteroidota > Bacteroidia > Bacteroidales > Bacteroidaceae > HGM04593. Next base: position 9,282 of record JAFQVS010000007.1, read on the forward strand.
ATCGCAGCGTCAGGATATTCCCCTTGAGGAGCATCGTGCCTATAATGCAAAGATTAAGCAGCAACTATCGGACGCAGGCTTCGACGTACCCCTCTTTACCTCGGACGGAAGCTGGCTCTTCGAGGGCGGCAGCACCCCCGGCGCACTGCCCACGGCCAACGGCGAGAGCAATATTGCCAACCTAAAGAGAGTAGTAGATAAATATCACAACGGTCAAGGCCCCTATATGGTGGCAGAATTTTATCCCGGATGGCTTGCCCATTGGGCCGAGCCTCACCCCGACGTTGACGACTCACAGATTGCCCGTCAGACCGAGGAGTATCTGAAAAACGACGTATCAATAAACTTCTATATGGTACACGGCGGAACAAACTTTGCCTTTACAAGCGGCGCCAACTACGACCGCAAGCGCGACATTCAGCCCGACCTCACCAGCTACGACTACGACGCTCCCATAAGCGAGGCAGGCTGGGTAACATCAAAGTACGACTCAATTCGCAACGTAATTAAAAAGTACGTAAAGTACAACGTACCCGAGCCCCCCGCACAAATACCCCTCATCGAGATTCCCTCAATCAAGCTCGACAAAGTGGTTGACTTGCTCTCGTACGCCGAGCGCCTCGACGCCGTAAGCAGCAACACCCCGCTCACATTCGAGCAGCTCAATCAGGGTTACGGCTACGTACTCTACACACGCCGCTTCAACCAGCCCATCAGCGGCACATTGGAGATTACCGGCCTGCGCGACTACGCAGTTGTATATATCGACGGCGAGAAGGTTGGCGAGCTCAACCGCAACACACAGACCTACGACATTGAGATAGACATTCCCTTCAACGCCACCCTTCAGATTCTTGTCGAGAATATGGGCCGCATCAACTACGGCGACGAGATTGTCAACAACACAAAAGGCATTATCAGCCCCGTGGTAATAAACGGCAACGAGATTATGGGCAATTGGGAGATGTACAAACTGCCAATGAGCTCAATGCCCGACTTTACGAAGATGAAGAGCGTGAAGAACGGCTCGTCGCAAGCCAAGCGCCTTGCAGGCTGCCCCGTGCTGTACGAGGGCACATTTACACTCGACAAGACAGGCGACACATTCATTGATATGGGCGCTTGGGGCAAGGGAATTGTATTTGTAAACGGACACAATCTGGGACGCTATTGGCAGGTAGGCCCCCAGCAGACACTCTATCTGCCGGGAGTATGGCTCAACGAGGGCGAGAATAAGATTGTCATCTTCGAGCAGCTGAACGAGAAGGAGCAGAGCGAGATTAAGACCGTAAAAACTCCCGTACTCACCGACCTCAGATAATCATTTATCGTAAATATTCAAATGGCGCGTCCTTCTCTTGGACGCGCCTTTTTTTTTGTGCGGACAACAATGGCGCCACAGAAAAAGCCATTTTACAGGCTCAGTAGAAATTTACTGTGAACAAGAATCAAGAATCAACAATCTATTTCTAATTTTCAAGAACAGCAGCATATAATACGTGCAAAAGGTTATTTTTAATTAAATATTGCACCATAAAAAAGAAATTCAATGTAGGTTCGATTGTTTTAAGGAAAAAGTGCGAGGTATGTTTAACCGCTACTTAGACGCTTGTTTACAAGCGACTAAGT